>RFGD01000226.1 GCA_003696705.1 Alphaproteobacteria bacterium
CCACCGTTGACCCTGGGCATGGGCGCGGACCGAGTTTGGCCTCAGACGGGAACGTTTTCCCAAAGCGCCTCGAGCATTTCCAGCTCGGGCGCCGGATCGCCGGCCTCCTCTGTCCAGCCCAGCGTCCCTGCCGGCGCGGCGGCCCCGGCTTCGCGGCGCGCCTCTTCCTCGGCCTCGCGCAGTTTTTCGAGCGCAAGGCGCCGTGCCCGCGCAAGATGCTCCGGGTGGCCCGCGACGTCCCGCATGAGGGCGTCGATCTCGGCCCGGACCCGATCGAGTTTCATGATTTCCTCCCCGGCCCCGGTTCAATCGGGACCGGGGTCGAGGTTATCCGATTCGTTGACGTAACGGAAACGCATTGTCGCCGTATCGGCACCAGTCGGCGCCGCCGGCGCTGGGGCTCACTGGCCGCTCGCGCACTTCACGCAGAACGGCGTGAAGGGGACCGCGTCAAGCCGCTCTTCCGCAATCTCGGCCCCGCACTTGACGCAATAGCCGTATTCGCCTTCCTCGATGCGGCGCAGCGCGGCGTCGATCATCGCAAGTTCCTTGCGCTCGATCCCGTCGAGCGCCTCGAGCACCTCGTCGTCTTCCATCTCGAGCGAGGCTTCGTCCGGGTCGCGGTCGACGGGCTGGTCAAGCTCGTCCTCGATCTCCTCGATGCGCTCTTCGATTTCCTGCCGCAGCGCCAGAAGCTGGGCCTTGCGTTCTTCGATGGGTTTCCTGGCCGTCTTCCTGGTCATGGTCCTGTCCCTTGTTGAAGGCGTTGCAAGGACTCTTGCCGTCCCAGCCAAACGGCTTCCTTGCGGCAGATCAAGTGCCGGTCGCCGGAATGCTGCCGTTCGCGTTGTTGACCGGGCAAAATGCCTCGTGCAGGGCCATGATCACAGCCCGCAGCCGGTCGTCGGCGATCGAATACTGCACCGAACGCCCATGCCGCTTCGAATCGACGAACCCCTCGTGGCGCAGACGGGCCAGAAGCTGTGACACATGGGGCTGCGAATAGCCAAGCGCCCGCTCGAGCTCGCCCACCGTCTTCGGCCCTTCGACCAGGTGGCACAGCACCAGAAGCCGCCCCTCGTTCGAGAGCGCGCGCATCATCGCCGCGGCCTCGGCGGCGCTCTGCGTCATTTCCTCAAGGTGGAAATCGCCGTTCTTTGTCTGCGTCGTCATGTCATGAGAATATGAACGCGCGGACGGCATATCAACATTGCAATATATTCCAAAACACACATATGATCGGCCAGTGCGATGAGCGACGAGCTTTCGGGAGGACCCAAGATGAGCGAAGATGCAGGGATGATGCACCCTGAAGTCACGGCATTTTTCCACGAGCCGACGAACACCGTTTCCTACGTGGTGCGCGACCCGGCAAGCCGCCAGTGCGCCGTGATCGATTCGGTCCTGGACTTCGACTATGCCGCGGGCCGCGTCACCACCGAGTTTGCCGACCAGATCATCGACTTCGTCAAGAAGAACGACCTCGAGGTTGCCTGGGTGCTCGAAACCCACGTCCACGCCGACCACCTGTCGGCCGCGCCCTACATCCAGGAAAAGCTCGGCGGCGAGATCGGGATCGGCAAGAACATCACGATCGTTCAGAACGTCTTCGGCAAGCTGTTCAACGCCGGCACCGAGTTCGAGCGCGACGGCAGCCAGTTCGACGCCTTGTTCGAGGACGGCGACAGCTTCCACATCGGCCAGCTGCGTGCCGACGTGATGCACACGCCGGGCCATACCCCGGCCTGCCTGACCTATGTCATCGGTGACGCCGCCTTTGTGGGCGACACCATCTTCATGCCCGACTTCGGCACGGCGCGCTGCGACTTTCCCGGCGGCTCGGCCGAGCAGATGTGGGAAAGCGTCCAGCGCATCCTGTCGCTGCCGGACGAGACGCGCATCTTCGTCGGCCATGACTACCTGCCCGAGGGGCGCGACCACTACGCCTGGGAATCGACCGTGGGCGAGCAGAAGGCGAAGAACGTCCATGTGGGGGGGCAGAACCGGCGCGAGGACTTCATCATCAGGCGCACCGAGCGCGACAAGACGCTGGACATGCCGCGGCTGATCGTGCCCTCGATCCAGGTCAACATGCGCGCGGGCCACATGCCCCCGGCCGAGGGGAACGGGACCATCTACCTCAAGGTGCCGATCAACAGGCTCTGATCGCGCCGACAACCTTCGGGGGCGCCCGCCCGCCGCCCGACATCCGCGACGCGCCCCTGAACGGGCAAGGGATGCGGAACGAAAGAAAAATTCGGGAACCGAAAAACAGGAAACGCGAACATGATCGATCCTGACTGGATACGCGGCTTTGCCGGCGGCCTTGTCATCGGCACGGCCGCGGCGCTCTTTCTTCTCATGAACGGCCGCATCATGGGGGCCTCGGGGCTTCTGGGCGGCCTTGTCGACGGCACCGGGCGGCACAACGCCGACGAGCGTATCGCCTTCATCCTCGGGCTCATCGGGATGCCGGCGCTTGCCATGCTCGTGTTCGGACGCCCGGCCACGAACATCACGTCGGACTGGGCCATCATCGTCGCCGGCGGCCTTCTTGTCGGCTTCGGCACGCGCATGGCCAACGGCTGCACCAGCGGTCACGGCGTCTGCGGCATCAGCCGGCTGTCGGTGCGAGGCATCGTGGCAACGCTGACCTACCTGGGCGCCGGTGCCGTCACGATGTACGTCTTCCGCCATATCCTGGGGGTGATCTGATGCGACCGCTGCTTGCCTTCATTTCCGGCGGGCTTTTCGGCCTGGGGCTGATGCTTGCCGACATGACGAATACGGACAAGGTGCAGGGCTGGCTCGATTTTCTTGGCGAGTGGGACCCGACGCTGGCCTTCGTGCTCGGCGGCGCGATCATCCCGATGTTCTTCGCCTGGCGGATCGCCGAGCGGCGAGAGAAGCCGGCCTTCGGCGCCTGTTTCCCGCCGAAGCCCGACCCCATCATCGACACGCGGCTTGTGCTCGGCTCGGTCCTCTTCGGCGCCGGCTGGGCGCTGGTCGGGCTTTGCCCGGGGCCGGCCATGGCATCGCTTGGCTATGGCGGCACCGAGGGGCTGGTGTTCTTCCTGTCGATGGTGGCGGGAATGGTCCTTGCCCATGCCGTCATGCGCACGCGGCCCGTTGCGATCTGAAGGGGCACGACGCATGTTTCGCAAGCTCACCGACGACTACGCGGTCGCGCCGCAGATATCGACGGATCTTCTTTCGGCCATCGCCGAGGCGGGCTATCGGACGCTGATCGACAACCGCCCGGACATCGAAGTTGCCCCGCCCGAGGCGAGCGACGCCATGGCCGAGGCGGCAAGGGCGGCGGGGCTGGCGTTCGTCTACAATCCCGTCTCGGGCGGCATGCTGACGCCCGAGAACATCGCCACCCAGGCTAATGCCATCGACGCATCGGACGGGCCCGTCCTTGCCTATTGCCGCTCGGGCAACCGGTCCTCCATCGTCTGGGCCTTCGCCATGGCCGGGCGGCTGCCCACGGACGAGATCATCCGCCGTGTCGAGGCCGCGGGCTATCCCATCGCCCAGCTGGCCCCTCAGATCGAGGCCTTCGCCGCCGAGCGCGGGGACGAAGCCTGACGGCGGCCGCCGGCCGACAGCGCCGCTTGCGCGCGGCCGGCGGCGGCCATAGTGTCGTGCCATGAGTGATACCGATGGAAGACGATGGCACGACATGGGCGGCCAGGCCGCCGGCCCGGTCGAACTGGCCGAGCACGATCATGCCCTTTGGGAAAAGCGGGTCGACGCGCTGATGGTCCTGGCCTCCAGGAAGGGGTTCTTTACCGTCGACGGATTGCGCCGCGCGCTCGAGGACATGGGCGAGGAAGCCTTCGAGACGATGAGCTACTACGAACGCTGGGTTGCGGCCGTGAACCAGAACCTCCTCGAGGCCGGCGTCTACACGGTGGCCGAACTTGGCGCCAGGATGGCCGAGGTCCGGGCGCGCGGCGATACCTATGGCGAGGTGGCCGGTGGCTGAGCGTGTCCGGGTCCGCCGCTGGGCGCCGCCCGGCCATGTGCGAACGCCCTTCTACCTGCGTGGCAAGACGGGTGTCATAGAGCGCCGCCTCGGCCGCTTTCCGAACCCCGAGGAGCTGGCCTACCGGCAGGACGCCGCCAGGATCGAACTGGTCCGCGTCCGCTTCACCGCCGCCGAGCTTTGGGGCGACGGCGCCGAACGTCCCGATGACACCGTCGACGCCGAGATCTACGCCCACTGGCTCGAACCCCTGGAGGCCGCCGATGCCCCATGACCACGCCGACGATCCGCATCTGTCGCCCTCCGGCCACCCATACCGGCCCGATCAGGACGAGCCCCTGACCTACTGGCAGACCATGGAAATCGCGATCCGCGAGCTCCTTGTCGAGAAGGGGATCCTCACCCCCGCAGAGATCCAGGCGGAAATCGACGCGATGGACAGCCGCTCGCCGGCGAACGGCGCGGCGGTGGTTGCGCGTGCGTGGACAGACCCCGAGTACAAGGCGCGCCTCCTGGCCGATGCCTCCGCGGCCTGCCGGGAACTTGGCTTCGACATCGGCCCGCTTCGCCTTATCGCGGTCGAGAACACCGAGACGGTGCACAACCTCATCGTCTGCACGCTTTGTTCGTGCTATCCGCGCAACCTCCTCGGCCTGCCGCCCGACTGGTACAAGTCCCGCGCCTACCGCTCTCGGGCCGTGCGCGAGCCGCGGGCCCTTCTGGCCGAATTCGGACTGACCCTGGGCCGCGACGTCACGCTGCGCGTCCACGATTCGACGGCCGACATGCGCTATGTCGTCCTGCCGCGCCGCCCCGAGGGAACCGAGGGCTGGGATGCCGAGGCGCTTGCGGCGCTGGTGACGCGCGACAGCATGATCGGCACCGGCCTGCCCAGATCGCCAGGTGACGTGGCGTCGACGGTTGCCGGCGCGGAAGGGAACGGCTAGGCCTTTCCGTCCCCGGCAGAGCTCGGGCATTGCATGAGGATCATGACGCAGGTTTCGGATTTTGTGGTGAATCTGGCGTTTCGGTCGGTTCTCGGGACCGCCCGCGCACTGCCCTATGCCCAACGGGTCGCCTTCTTCGGCTGGGTCGTCTCGCGGGTGGCGGCGCCGCTTGCCGGATACAACCGCCGCATTCGCGAGAACCTTGCCTATGTCTTCCCCGACCTTCCCGAGGCCGAGGTGCGCCGGATCTGTCGCGAGGTGACGGACAACGCCGGACGCACCCTTGCCGAGTTCTATTCCCCGGCCGCCTTCCGCGAACGCATGGCGCGGACCCCGCTCGAGGGCCCGGGCCTCGAACCGATCCTCGCGGCCCACCGCGATGGCAGGCCGGCAATCCTGGTGTCGGGACATTTCGGCAACTACCAGGCGGCGCGTGCGGCGCTGGCCGCGCGCGGCATCCATACGGCCGGGGTCTATCGGCCGATGAACAACCGCTGGTTCAACGATCACTACGTGGCCGTGACGCGGGCCGTGTCAGATGCCCCGCTTTTCGCCCGTGACAAGCGCGGCATGGCCGGTCTTCTTCGCCACCTGCGCGCCGGGGGGATGGTGGGCATGCTGATCGACCAGTATTTCTCGACCGGCGAGACGCTCGACTTTCTGGGCAAGCCCGCCCCGACGCCGACCTCGGCCGCCGAGCTTGCCTTGCGTCACGACGCCCTTCTGGTCCCCGTTTACGGGACGCGCCAGCCGGACGGGTTGTCCTTCCGCATCGAGTTCGAGGCGCCCGTGCCCCATACCGACCCGCGGACGATGACCCAGGCGCTGAACGACAGCCTGGCCCGGCGCGTGCAGGCGCACATGGGCCAGTGGCTGTGGATCCACCGGCGCTGGAAACCGGAATATCAGCGCCCGACCGCCGCCGCGACGACCGGGCCGTAGCCTTCCTTCTGGACGATCACGGCGAAAGGCCGGTCACCCGACAATTTCACCCGAAGCCGTTTTTCGCGCGTGCCGGGCCAGGTATCGACCTTCTCCCAGCGCCGCACGACATTTGCATAGCGGATCGTTCGGCCGGCGTTCTCGCCGCGCTGGACCTTGACCGTCGCCTCGGGCAGGAATTCGGCGATCTGCACGTCGCAGGCGCCCAGCGGGAACCCGTCCCGGGGCCGCAGGACGATCTCGACCTCGCCGTTCGACATGCGCCTGAGCTCAAGCTCGACGGGTTCGGGGTCGGCGCGGTGGGCCTCGATCCGGTCCATGATCTCGATCGGGCGGTTGCCGACGATGACATCCTCACCCTGAATGATGAACTGTGGGGTGTAGACGGACATGTGACCCCGCGCCCGCGCATAGGCCTTCTGGCGATGCGAATAGACGGGATCCCCGAAAGTGTCCTTCCAGCCCATGTAGTCCCAGTAATCGACATGCAGCGACAGCGCGATCACATCGTCATGAGCCGCGAGGGCCGCAAGCGCCTCGTCGGCCGGCGGACACGAAGAACAACCCTGCGAGGTATAGAGTTCGACGACGACCGGCGCCGCCGCAGCGACGCCCGGGCCTGCCATCAGAAAGGCAAGCAGTGCTGCGATTTTCCTGCCGGTGCGCACGATAGGCTCCTGTGTTCATGTCTGCCCACCGAGGGTAGTCGAGCCCGAGGACACATGCCAATCAACCCTTTGCGACCGGTCCGTCATCACCCCTGCCGAACCAGCGTCCGACGCGGGCTCGGTGGCGGTGGGCGTCCTTGGGAAAATGTGCCGCGATGGTCCGTTCTTCCGCAAGGATGAAACGGCGCGTGATGATGGCCGTGAAGAGCGGCACGGTCACGAGCGCGGCCACCGAGCCAAGCCAGAGCCCCCACCCCGCCAGAAGCATCGCCATGCCCAGATAGATAGGATTGCGGCTGAGGGCGAACGGCCCGGTCGTCACAAGTCTTGCCGGCACGTGCCTTGGCTCGATCGCAGTCCGGTGGCGGGCCAGCGTCCAGACGGCCCAGACCGCCAGCCCCACAGCGACGACGGCCAGAAGGCCGCCGGCGGCGCGCATCCAGGGCCCGGGGCCCGGCCAGGGCAACGCCCGTGCGACCAGCCAGGCCAGCACCAGATGCGCCAGAAGCCAGAGGGGCGGCAGATCCAGCCGCGATAGAAGGGGGCGAGGCTTTCCGGCGGTCATCGGGGGCTCCGTCAGGCAGAAAGGAAAGAGGGCAGCCCGAAGGCTGCCCCCGTTCACGCGTCGCTGCAAGCCCGAACCGCGTCAGCCGGCCTTGGCAAGGTTGCGCAGGACGAACTGCAGGACGCCGCCGTTTTCGACATATTCCTTCTCGACCGCCGTATCGATGCGGCACCGCAGTTCGATCCGGTCTTCGCTGCCGTCCGGCCGGCGGATCGTCGCCGGCACGATCGCCTGCGGTTCGAGATCGCCCTCAAGCCCGGTGATCGAGATCACCTCGTCCCCCGTCAGGCCAAGCGTCTTGCGGGTCTGGCCGCCGGTGAACTCGAACGGGATGACGCCCATCCCGACAAGGTTCGAACGATGGATGCGCTCGAAGCTTTCGGCGATCACGGCCTTGACGCCAAGAAGCGCGGTGCCCTTGGCCGCCCAGTCGCGGGACGAGCCCGCGCCATACTGCTGGCCGGCGATGACGACAAGCGGCACGCCCCTTTCCTTCCAGGCCATGGCGGCGTCGAAGATGGGCACGACGTTCCCGTCGGGATCCTTGGTGAAGCCGCCCTCGACCCCCGGCACCATCTCGTTGCGGATGCGGATGTTGGCGAACGTGCCGCGCATCATCACCTCGTGGTTGCCGCGCCGGCTGCCGTAAGAGTTGAACTGGGCCGGCGGCACCTGATGGGCCAGAAGATACTTGCCCGCCGGCGTCTCGGGCTTGAACGAGCCGGCCGGGCTGATGTGGTCGGTCGTGACCATGTCGCCCAGAAGCGCCAGGATGCGGGCATTGACGACATCGTGGATCTCGCCGGCCTCGGGGCCCATGCCATCGAAATAGGGCGGCTTGCGGATGTAGGTCGACGTCGGCGGCCAGTCATAGGTCAGCCCCTCGGCCGTCTCGATGGCCTGCCAGCGCTCGTCGCCCTTGAAGACGTCGGCATAGCGCGTCCGGAAGGCCTCGCGCGTGACGGTCTTGTGAACAAGCTCGGCAATTTCCTCCTGCGTCGGCCAGATGTCCTTCAGGTAGACAGGGTTGCCGTCGCGATCGGTGCCAAGGGGTTCGGTCGTCAGGTCGATGTTCATGTCCCCGGCGATGGCATAGGCGACGACAAGCGGGGGGCTGGCCAGATAGTTCGCGCGCACATCGGGGCTGATCCGGCCTTCGAAGTTGCGGTTGCCGGAGAGGACCGAGGTCGCGATCAGGTCGTTCTCGTTGATCGCCTTCGAGATTTCCGGCTGAAGCGGCCCCGAGTTCCCGATGCAGGTCGTGCAGCCGTAGCCGACCAGGTTGAACCCCAGCGCGTCGAGATGTTCCTGAAGACCGGCGGCCTCGAGGTATTCCGACACCACCTGGCTGCCCGGCGCCAGCGAGGTCTTGACCCACGGCTTGCGCGTCAGGCCCTTCTCGTGCGCCTTCTTGGCGACGAGGCCCGCGCCGATCATGACATAGGGGTTCGACGTGTTCGTGCAGGACGTGATGGCCGCAACGACGACCGAGCCGTCGCGCAGTTCGTAGTCCTGTCCCTCGACCTTCGCGCGCTTGCGCGGGTCGCCCGGGATCGGGTCGGGCGCCGGCCCTTCGGCCAGCATGTCGTCCGACGGCAGGCTTTCGTCCTCGCCCCGGTATTCGGCGACGACGTCGAGGAAGGCCTCGGCCGCGCGCGAAAGGGGCGTGTGGTCCTGCGGACGCTTCGGCCCCGAGATGGCGGGCACCACGTCGCCCATGTCAAGTTCGAGCGTGTCGGTATAGACGGGCGCATAGTCGGCATCCCGCCACAGCCCGTTTTCCTTGGCATAGGCCTCGACCAGGGCGATGCGGTCCTCGTCGCGGCCGGTCTGGCGCAGATAGCGCAGCGTCTCGTTGTCGATGGGGAAGAAGCCGCAGGTGGCACCGTATTCGGGCGCCATGTTGGCAATCGTCGCCCGGTCGGCCAGCGGCAGACGGTCCAGCCCGTCGCCGTAGAACTCGACGAACTTGCCGACGACGCCCTTGTCGCGCAGCATCTTGACGACCTTGAGCACAAGATCGGTCGCGGTCGTGCCCTCGACCATCTCACCGGTCAGCTTGAAGCCCACGACCTCGGGGATGAGCATGGAAATCGGCTGGCCCAGCATGGCCGCTTCGGCCTCGATGCCGCCGACGCCCCAGCCAAGGACGCCAAGCCCGTTGATCATGGTCGTGTGGCTGTCGGTGCCGACCAGCGTGTCGGGATAGGCCACCTCGGCCCCGTGCTGGTCCCTGTCGGCCCAGACGGTCTGGGCAAGGTATTCGAGGTTGACCTGGTGGCAGATGCCCGTCCCCGGCGGGACGACGCGGAAGTTGTCGAACGCCTTCTGGCCCCATTTCAGGAACTTGTAGCGCTCCATGTTGCGCTCGTATTCCCGCTCGACGTTGAGCTGGAAGGCGCGCGGATTGCCGAACTCGTCGACCATGACGCTGTGGTCGATGACCAGATCGACCGGGTTGAGCGGGTTGATCTTCTCGGGGTCGCCCCCAAGCGCCACGATGCCGTCGCGCATCGCGGCAAGGTCGACCACCGCCGGGACGCCCGTGAAGTCCTGCATCAG
>RFGD01000227.1 GCA_003696705.1 Alphaproteobacteria bacterium
CGGGCGCCATAATGCGTCAGGTGCGCGCGAAGCTGGGCCGGGCAGGCGATCCCGGCGGGGCAGACCACATAGGCGCCCTCGCGCACCACGGGGGTCCCGCAAGAGGGGCAGGTGTCGGGCATGTGGAAGGGGGCGCCACGCGCGCGCCCCGGCTCGTCGACACGCTGAAGGACCTCGGGAATGACGTCACCGGCGCGCCCGATCTGGACAAGATCGCCGATGCGCAGATCCTTCCGCGCGATCTCGGCTTCGTTGTGCAGCGTCGCGCGACTGATCGTGACGCCGCCGACATCGACAGGATCGAGAAGGGCCACGGGCGTCAGGATCCCCGTTCGACCGACCTGCACGACGATGTCGCGGATGCGCGAGACGCCTTCGCGCGGTCGGAACTTCCACGCCAGCGCCCAGCGCGGGCTTCGGGCCCGCATGCCGAGGCGCTCTCTGGCCGAAAGGTCGTCAAGCTTCAGGACAACGCCGTCGATCTCGACTTCCAGGGCCTCGCGCCGCTGCCCGAGCGCTTCGCGCCAGGCAATGATTTCCTCGATATCGCGGCTTTTCCGGTTCTCGGTGCTGACGCGAAAACCCATCTCCGACAGCGCCGACAGGAATTCCCAGTGCGAAGACCAGGGCGCGTGATCGGCGGCCATGAGTTCATAGACGACGACGTCGAGCGGATAGCGTGCGACTTCTGACGGATCGAGCCTTCGGGCAAGGCCTGCGGCGGCGTTGCGTGGGTTGGCAAAGGGCTCTTCCCCTTGCTCGAGGCGCAGGCGGTTGGCTTCGACGAAGGCAGTGCGCGGCATGAAGACCTCGCCGCGGACGGCAAGAAGCCCGCCGGGCGCGGCCGGCTCCTGCAGCCGAAGCGGAAGCGAGCGGATGGTCCGCAGATTGGCAGTGATATCCTCTCCGGCATAACCGTCGCCGCGCGTTGCACCGCGGACGAACACCCGGTCCTGGTAGACGAGCTCTACCGAGAAGCCGTCGAACTTCGGCTCGAAAACCAGCGTGGGCGCGGCCCCGAGTTCCTCGCCGAGGCGCGCGGCGAAGCGCCGGACTTCTTCTTCCTCGTAGACCGCGTCAAGGCTCAGCATGGGGGCGACATGGGCAACGGTCTCGAGCCCCTCCATCGGCGCGCCGCCCACGCGCTGCGTGGGGCTGTCGGGCGTCACGAGGTCGGGAAAACGTGCTTCGATCTCCTGCAGGCGGCGAAACAGCGCGTCATAGGCGGCATCCGAGATCTCGGGCTGCGCGAGGACATAGTAGAGGTAGTCGTGATGGGCGATCTCGCGGC
>RFGD01000228.1 GCA_003696705.1 Alphaproteobacteria bacterium
GCGGACCGATGACGGACACATGCAGGGCGTCCACGGGCTTGGCGACTACACGCTCGTCTTCCTCGACACGCTTGACGGCCCGCCCTACCGCGACGGGCACCACGCCGGGCGGCTTTGCCCGGCACGGATGCGCTGGGCGGATCGGGCCATCGCCGCGGCGCCGGGTCCAGTCGTCATCTTCATGCATCACCCGCCCTATGCGGTGGGCTTTCCCGGCATGGACGACATCCGCCTTGCCGATGACGAGGCCTTCCTGGCGATGCTGTCCCGCCATGGGCCCGGCAAGGTCGCCCATGTCCTGTCGGGGCACGTGCACCGGACGATCTCGGGCAATGTCGGCGGCATTTCCGTCTCGCTCCTGAAAAGCACCTGCCACCAGATGCCGATGCTCCTTGGCGCGCGCGGATCGGGCCATTCCGTCGCCGAACCCGGCGCCTATGGCATCGTGCTTCTTGGTCCGCGGTCGGTGATCGTCCATTCCGAGGACTTCGACATCGCCGGCACCCTGCCGGTCGGCGATCATGATTCCGGTGAAGGAACACGCGCATGATCGAGCTTCTGACGGACCCCGGCGTCTGGGCGTCGTTCCTGACGCTGACCGTTCTCGAGATCATTCTCGGCGTCGACAACATCGTCTTCCTGTCCATCGTCGCCGGTCGCCTCCCCGCCCACCAGCGGCGCCGGGCGCGGCTAATGGGCCTTGGCGGCGCGCTTGTCCTGCGGATCCTCCTTCTTCTGTCGATCGCCTGGATCATCGGCCTGACCGAGCCTTTTGCCACGATTCGCGGGTTCGCGCTTTCCTGGCGGGACATCATACTCCTCGCGGGCGGCGCCTTCCTCCTCTACAAGGGATCGGCCGAGATCTTCGCCGAGGTCGAGGGCGAGCCGCATGACGTCGGCGGGACCGTGCACGCGTCGCTCTTCGCCGTGGTCGTGCAGATCATGCTCCTCGATCTGGTCTTCTCGATCGACAGCGTCCTGACGGCGGTCGGCATTGCCGACCACGTCCCGGTGATGGTCGCCGCGATCGTGGTGGCCGTCCTTGTGATGATGGCGGCGGCCGAGCCCATTTCGCGCTTCATCGAGGCGCACCCGTCCACGAAGATGCTGGCCCTTGCCTTTCTGGTCATGGTCGGCATGACGCTGGTCGCCGACGGTTTCCATCAGCATATCGAGCGCGGCTTCGTCTACTCGGCGATGCTCTTTTCGGGCGCGGTCGAGGGGCTGAACCTCTTGCGACAGCGGCGGCGCCGGCAGGCGCGCAGCGAATGAACGGAATGGCAATTTTGCCCTTGCGTGCGGCGCACTGTCTGAATAAATGACGTCTCACCGACGGAGGCGGGCGTAGCTCAGGGGTAGAGCACAACCTTGCCAAGGTTGGGGTCGTGAGTTCGAATCTCATCGCCCGCTCCACGGTTTTCCCCATCAGGACCGACAGCCGCGCCGGCTTGCGCGCGTCTGCCACGGGCGGCGGCGCGGGGGCCGCTGCGCGCCGGGCGGTGCGCTCAATTTTCCGCTTGCGCCGCCCTGACGATTTGACTAAATCCACCCTCGCGAAACGGAGGCGGGCGTAGCTCAGGGGTAGAGCACAACCTTGCCAAGGTTGGGGTCGTGAGTTCGAATCTCATCGCCCGCTCCAGTTTCCCCCTTTCCCCGACGCGACCATTCCGCCCTTTGCAGCGCAAGCGCGCTTGCCTATAAGGCTCGCGAGCAAGAAGGAGGCGCGCATGCGCAAGGCATCCCTGCGACGTGAAACCGCCGAAACGCGCATTTCGGTCGAGGTGAACCTCGACGGCACCGGCCGGTACGACAACCGGACCGGGATCGGCTTTTTCGACCACATGCTCGACCAGCTGTCGCGTCATTCGCTGATCGACATGACGATCCGTGCCGAGGGCGATCTCCACATCGACGATCATCACACGGTCGAAGACACGGGAATCACGCTCGGCCAGGCGTTGACCCAGGCCATGGGCGACAAGCGCGGCATCCGCCGCTATGGCGCCTGCCTCTTGCCGATGGACGACGCGCTGGTGCGCGCGGCGCTGGATCTGTCGGGCCGGCCGTGGCTTGCCTGGGGGGTCGAGATGCCGACCCCCAAGATCGGCAGCTTCGATACCGAACTGGTGCGCGAGTTCTTCCAGGCCCTCAGCACCCATGCCGGCATCACGCTGCACGTCGACGCCCTGCGCGGACTGAACAGCCACCACATCGCCGAGGCCGCGTTCAAGTCCGTGGCCCGCGCACTGCGCGAGGCGCTCGAACCCGACCCGCGCAAGATCGACGAGATCCCCTCGACGAAGGGCAGCCTCTAGCCTCCGGCGGCCATCAGGCGGGCGCCGCTTGGCACCCCGGGCCCGATGCGCTAGGCAACGGGCAACATCCGCGCGAACACCGGGACCCCGAGATGCTGACGGCAATCATCGACTATGAAAGCGGCAACCTGCATTCGGCCGAGAAGGCCTTTCAGAAAATGGCCGCCGAACGGGATGCGGGCGACGTCGTCGTCACCGCAGACCCCGAGGTCGTCCTGAAAGCCGATCGGGTCGTTCTGCCGGGCGACGGCGCCTTTCCGGCCTGCCGCGATGCGCTCGACAGCATCGAAGGGCTGTTCGACGCACTGGAAGAGGTCGTGATGGTCCGCGCGCGCCCCTTCCTTGGCATCTGCGTCGGCATGCAGATGCTGGCGACCTGGGGGCGCGAGTACGAGGATACGGCCGGATTCGGCTGGATCCCCGGCGAAGTCGTCCGCATCACCCCCGCCGATCCGTCGCTGAAGGTGCCCCACATGGGCTGGAACGATCTGGTGATCGACCGCCCGCACCCCGTTCTTGACGGCATCCGCACGGGCGATCACGCCTATTTCGTCCACTCCTACCATTTCCGGGTCGACGAGCTCTCGGACCGCCTGGCGCATGTGGACTATGGCGGCGACATCACGGCCATCGTGGGGCGCGACAACATCGTCGGCACCCAGTTCCACCCGGAAAAGAGCCAGCGGACCGGCCTTCGGCTTATCGGCAATTTCCTTGCCTGGCAGCCCTGAGGCCCGTCACTTCACGCGCGTCCAGGTCCCGCCGTCCCGGCAGATCACCAGAATGCAGCCCTTGACGTGCAGCTTGTCGCCGACAAGCTCCATCTTCGAGGAATAGGTCTTGTCGCGGTCGGGTGACCAGATCTTGCCCTTCCCATAGCGCCCGCCCCCGAGCGGCACCATGTCCCAGATGATGCGCTTGCCGACGTTGTCCGACTTCATCGGCTTGCCGTCCGGGCCGAAGGCGCGGATTAGCGTACCGCAGATGCGCTCGCCGCAGGGTTTGACCTCGATGTGGCCGAAATTGCCGTTGTCGTCCGGCGTCGTCTGCCAGATTCCCTCGACCGGATCACCGGCGAAAGCCGGCATGGCAAATGCCAGCGACAGGGCAAGGCCCAGCACAAGTTTCTTCATGGAAGCCTCCCTTCTTCCCATCCCATCGGTGCCGATCTTGGGTCCGTCCCGGCCGACCTTGCAAGTAGGACGTGGGGTCAATTGCCGCGCATCCGGGCGGTCCGGAACCGGTCAGGGGGCTTTGCAGCGCCGGCCGATTGCACTATGTCGGCCCTGTCGCCCTCGAACTCTGGAATGCCGATGATCCTTTATCCCGCGATCGACCTCAAGGACGGACAATGCGTGCGCCTTCTCAAGGGCGAAATGGACAAGGCGACGGTCTTCAATGACGACCCGGCCGCACAGGCCCGCGCCTTCGAGGCCGCCGGCTGCCAGTGGATCCATCTTGTCGACCTCAACGGCGCCTTCGCCGGCCAGCCGGTGAACGCCGCCGCCGTCGAATCCATCCTTTCGGCCGTCGGCATCCCGGCCCAGCTTGGCGGCGGCATCCGCGACATGGCAACGATCGAGCGGTGGCTCGAAAAGGGACTGGCCCGCGTCATCCTTGGCACCGTCGCCGTCGAGGACCCCGAGCTGGTGCGCACCGCGGCACGCGCCTTCCCCGGCCGCATCGCCGTCGGGGTCGATGCCCGGGGGGGCAAGGTCGCCACCCGCGGCTGGGCGGAAGAGACGGACGTGGACGCGGTCACGCTGGCGCGCCGGTTCGAGGATGCGGGCGTTGCCGCCATCATCTACACCGACATCGACCGCGACGGCGCCATGGCAGGGCCGAATGTTGCCGCAACCGCGGCGCTTGCGCGCGCCGTCTCGATCCCGGTGATCGCGTCGGGCGGCGTCTCGTCGCTCGAGGATCTTCGGGCCCTTCGCGACTGCGGCGCCGCCCTTGACGGTGTCATCTCGGGCCGGGCCATCTACGACGGCGCCATCGATCTGCCGGCGGCGCTTCGGCTCCTTTCGGAACGCCAGGATGCTTAAGACGCGCATCATTCCCTGTCTCGACGTCGCCGACGGGCGCGTGGTCAAGGGCGTAAATTTCGTCAACCTCGTCGATGCCGGCGACCCGGTCGAGGCCGCCAAGGCCTATGATGCGGCTGGCGCGGACGAGATCTGCTTTCTGGACATTCACGCCACGCACGAGAACCGCGGGACGATGTATGACGTCGTCCAGCGCACCGCCGAGGCCTGTTTCGTGCCGCTGACGGTTGGCGGCGGGGTGCGCAGCCACGAGGATGTGCGCAAGCTCCTTCTGGCCGGGGCCGACAAGGTGAGCTTCAACTCGGCCGCCGTCGCCGACCCGGATGTCGTCGCCGACGCGGCGACCCGCTTCGGCAGCCAGTGCATTGTCGTCGCGATCGACGCCAAGACCGTGGCGCCGGGCCGGTGGGAGATCTTCACCCACGGCGGCCGACGGCCGACGGGGATCGACGCGGTCGAGTTCGCGCGCCTCGTCGAGCGGAAGGGCGCGGGCGAGATCCTTCTGACCTCGATGGACCGCGATGGCACACGCGCCGGCTTCAACATCCCGCTGACGCGCGCCGTCGCCGACGCCGTGGAGATCCCGGTCGTCGCCTCGGGCGGGGTGGGCACGCTCGATCACCTGGTCGAGGGCGTGACGCAGGGCCATGCCAGCGCCGTCCTTGCCGCCTCCATCTTCCATTTCGGCGACTACACGATCCGGCAGGCCAAGGAACACATGGCCGCCGCCGGCATCCCCATGAGGTTGGAATGACCCCGCTAGAGACGCTTGCCGCCACCATCGCCGAGCGCGCAAAGGCCGACCCGGACGAAAGCTGGACCGCGCGCCTTCTGTCGAAAGGCCCCGAGAAGGCGGCCGAAAAGTTCGGCGAAGAGGCGATCGAAGCCGTCATCGAGGCCGTCCGGGGCGACCGCGAGCGCCTGGTCGCCGAGGCGGCCGACGTCCTCTATCATCTTCTTGTCATGCTTCACGCGCGCGGCATCGGCCTTGCCGACGTCGAAGCCGAGCTCGAACGGCGCCGCGCCATGTCGGGCCTCGAGGAGAAGGCCGCCCGCGGGAAATAGGCCCGGACGCTAGCGCATCCACAGACCCGCCCGCCGGATCCGGTTCCGGATGGCCTGTTCCCGGCGCGGCAGGGGTTCACCCTCGAACAGCGCGCGGACCTTCCGCCCACGCCCCTGGTAGATCATGCGGCGAAAGGGTTCGTGTTCCTTCAGCACCTTCTTGATCCGGTTCGGCGCGGCGACGCGTTCGAGCGTTTCGATCACCGCCGCGCTCTCGCGCGCGTAAAGAAGCGGCATCAGCCGGTAGTGACAGCTTGTCCGGCCATCGAGAAGGCCCTTGGGCAGGACCCCGCGTCCGCCGCCCAAGGAATGAATGACAAGAGGCAGCGCAATCTGGTCGAGCCACGGATAGATCGGCTGGCAGACCAGGGTCGCCGGCGGGTCATCACGGATGTCGCGCGCATAGGCCGCGAATCGTTCGCCGAAGACGCGGGGGCAGCGATAGTAGAACCATCCGGCGTTGAAATAGAGATACCGGCGCCAGTATTCGTCGGGCCAGGAAAGATCCAGCGAGCTTTCGAAATCGAGCCCGAACCGCTCGTAGAGCGAGCGCCAGATCTCGGTATAGCCTGGCCCGTAAAGCTCGATGACGGGCCAGGTGCCCTCGCACCGCTCCGAGGCCGAAGGGCGGTCGAAGTCGAAAGGCACTTCGGACAGCGACCCGGTCATCAGCGTGTCGGTATCGAAGAAGACGAAGGGCTCGTCCTCGGGAAGGCAGGCCAGGGCCTCGATCTTGTTGCCATGGGGATAACTGGCGCCGAACAGGCGCGAGGGAAAGGACACGATCTCGGCGCCCATTTCGAGAAGAAGGGCCCGCGCACCGGGACTGTCCATTCGCGGATCGTCCGGCCACAGGGGGCCCGGCTCGGGCTCGGCCACGAAGAGGCGGCCGGAAAATCCCGGGTTCGCCGCCCGGAAGGAGGCGACGAACAGCACCGCCTCGTATTGCAACCGCCCCTTCTGCCCGACAACAAGGACGTTGAACGGCCGGTCTGCACCGCCCCTCTGAATTTTCCTGCCGCCCATCGGTTTCTCTTGGCCTGCCCGTTGCGCGGGACTATAGGCCGGCCAGGCGCCGTCGAAAAGGGGAAGGCGCAGTTCGGCAGCGTCACGAGGCCACGCCCACGTCACGTCCGGTTTCCGGCACCGGTCTGTCGAAGGGGAAGATGGTGGGCGACCCTGGAATCGAACCAGGCATGGGTCTCCCCGGCGGATTTACAGTCCGCTGCCGCACCTTGCAGCACGTCGCCCGACGTCCGCGTTGATTATCCTCGCCGCCGGGTGGCGTCAACAGGAATTTCCCTGTATTCGCACGCCCGAGAGGTGCCGCCGAGGCACCGCGCAAGGGAACCGGGCATGAGCACGAAAAAGCCGAAATGGGTCGTCGAGAAGGAACGGCGTCGAAAGGCCGCGGCAAGCGAAACCGTATGGCTGTTCGGCATCCACGCCGTGCGCGATGCGCTGGTGAACCCGCGCCGCGAAAAGCTCAGGCTGGTCGTAACGCGCAACGCCCGCGACCGGCTGGCCGACGCCATCGCCGCGGCCGGCATCGAACCCGAGGTTGTCGAGCCGCGGCGCTTCGACGTGCCCATCGACCCGGCCTCGGTGCATCAGGGGGCGGCGCTCGAGGTCCGGCCGCTGGACTGGGGTCCGCTCGAGGAGGTCTGCGCACCCCGACAGGACGGCGCGCCGGTCGTCCTTCTCGACCGGGTTTCGGACCCGCATAACGTCGGCGCCATTCTGCGCTCGGCCGAGGTCTTCGGCGCCCGGGCCGTCGTCGCCCCGGCCCGGCACTCGGCCCCCGAGACGGGGGCGCTTGCCAAGACGGCGTCGGGCGCGCTCGAGCGTCAACCCTATCTTCGGGTGCGGAACCTCGCCGATGCCATGCGCCGGCTTGCCGAGATGGGTTACGTCCTCGTCGGGCTCGACGGCGAGGCGACAGAGACGATCGAGGATGCGCTTGACGCCAGCGACGGCGCGCCGGTGGCCCTCGTCCTCGGGGCCGAGGGGCCCGGTCTTCGTCAGCTGACCCGAGAGACCTGCGACAGGCTTGCCCGCATACCGGCCGCGGGCAGCTTCGGTTCGCTCAACGTGTCGAATGCGGCGGCGGTGGCACTCTACGCGGCCTTCCGGCACCGGACGCGTTGACGGCAGGTTTCCGCAAATCAATTCACAAAATCGCGAGCACCCCTTCCTGTTGCGAAAATTCTACACATATTGGGGGAGGACACGGGATCGGAACACCTGTGTCTCACTTCACTGTCCCTCGTTCCGTGACTGGCGCCCGGCTTTGCCCGGGCGCTTTTTTTCGGCGCCGAGGCGCGCTATGGATCGGGCATGAGCGACAAACCCGACGACGATCAGCTGAAGGCCCTTTTTCGCAAGGTGCGCACCTTTGCCTGCGTCGGTGTGTCCACGAATCCGGTTCGTCCGTCCTATTTCGTGGCCCGCTATCTGACGCTGAAGGGGTTTCGCGTGATCCCGGTAAACCCCGGCCATGCCGGGAAGACCCTGTTCGGCGAGGTGATCCGCCCCTCGCTCGCCGACATTCCGAAGGACATCCGCGTCGATGTCGTCGACATCTTTCGCCGCCCCGAGGCCGTGCCCGCGATCGTCGACGAGGCGCTCGCGCATCTCGACGGGCTTGGCGTGATCTGGATGCAGATCGGCGTGCGCCACGACGAGGCGGCGCGGAAGGCTCGCGAGCATGGCCTTACCGTCCTTCAGGACTGCTGCCCGAAGATCGAGTATCAGCGCCTTTTCGGCGAGTTGCACATGGGCGGCTTCGTGACCGGCATCATCTCGTCACGGCTCTAGCGCGCAAAGACCGCGTCCTGACTGGCGAAGCCCTTGATCTCGATCGGATTTCCAGAGGGGTCGTGGAAGAACATCGTCCACTGCTCGCCCGGCTCGCCGGGAAACCGGACGCTCGGCGGAATGAGGAAGGAAATCCCGGCCGCCTCGAGCCTTTCCTGCAGCGCCCTGAAGCGTTCGAGCGGCAGGATGACGCCGAAATGCGGCATGGGAACCAGATGCGCGCCGACCCTGCCCGTTGGCCGCGCCTCGAAGGGCTCGCCAAGATGGAGGCTGAGCTGGTGGCCGAAGAAATCGAAATCGATCCAGGTTTCGGCCTCGCGCCCGATCGCGCAGCCAAGGACATCGGCGTAGAACGCGCGCGCCTCGTCAAGGTCGCGAACGTTGCAGGCAAGGTGAAAGGCGGTCTGCATGGCGGCTCCGATCCCGAAGGGTCCGGGGCGACAATATTTCGCGTACGCAGCGTTGAAAAGGACAGGCTTTTGCCCTGCCGCGCGACCGGGGAAAAGGCGCTTGCCGCAACCCGGCTGGCGGACGGATGTTCCCCGCCGGGCGTCCCTGGCGGAACGTTTTCCCGGGCGCCATCCGAAGTGCCGGGGCGCGACGTTGTTGTGCGACGTGCGCCCATCCCATAACGTTCACGCGACCCGAATGACGGAGAATGCCCATGTCCGAACAACCCAAATACGGTTTCGACACGCTGCAGGTCCACGCCGGCGCGCGGCCCGACCCCGCCACAGGGGCGCGGCAGGTGCCGATCTATCAGACGACGGCCTATGTGTTCCGGGATGCCGAACATGCCGCCGCCCTCTTCAATCTTCAGGAAGTCGGCTACATCTATTCGCGACTGACGAACCCGACCGTTGCCGCGCTGCAAGAGCGTGTGGCCACGCTAGAGGGCGGCGTCGGCGCCGTGGCCTGTTCGTCGGGTCACGCGGCGCAGATCATGGCGCTGTTCCCGCTGATGGGGCCGGGGCGGAACATCGTCGCCTCGACGCGGCTTTATGGCGGCACCGTCACGCAATTCGGGCAGACGATCCGCCGCTTCGGCTGGTCGGCGAAGTTCGTCGACTTCGATGACCTCGATGCGCTTCGCGCCGCCATCGACGAGGACACGCGCGCGATCTTCTGCGAATCCATCGCCAATCCCGGCGGCTACGTCACCGATCTTGACGCCGTCGCCGAAGTGGCGAGAGACGCCGGGCTGCCGCTCATCGTCGACAACACGTTGGCCACGCCGTGGCTCTGCCGCCCGTTCGAGCACGGCGCGACGCTCGTCGTCCATTCCGCCACGAAATTTCTGACCGGCAACGGCACGGTGACGGGCGGGGTCGTCGTCGACTCGGGCACCTTCGACTGGTCGGCCAGCGGCAAGTTCCCATCGCTGTCGGAACCCGAGCCCGCCTATCACGGCCTTCGCTTCCACGAGACCTTCGGCCCGCTGGCCTTCACCTTCCACGGCATCGCCGTGGGGCTTCGGGACCTTGGCATGACGCTCAACCCGCAGGCCGCGCATTACACGCTGCTGGGCATCGAAACCTTGTCGCTGCGCATGCAGCGCCATGTCGAAAACGCCGAGAAGGTGGCCCGCTGGCTCGAGGCCGACCCGCGGATCGAGCGCGTCACCTATGCCGGGCTTCCCTCGTCTCCCTATTACGAACGCAAGGCCCGCATCTGCCCGCGCGGCGCTGGCGCGCTGTTCACCTTCGCGGTCAAGGGCGGTTACGACGCCTGTGTGAAGCTGGTCGATTCGGTCGAGCTGTTCAGCCACGTCGCCAACCTTGGGGACACGCGCTCGCTGATCATCCACTCGGCATCGACCACGCACCGCCAGCTGACCCCCGAACAGCAGATCGAGGCCGGCGCTTCGCCCGACGTGGTGCGCGTCTCGATCGGAATCGAGGACGCCGACGACATCATCGCCGATCTCGACCAGGCGCTCGAGAAGGCGACCGGCATGGCGCGCGCCGCCTGAGGGCGCCGGCGCGCCCGGCTATTTCTCGATGGCCACGGTCAGATGCACCGTGGCCGTCACCTCGACCTCGCCGGCGGCGACCGGCTGCGCGGCGGCCCGGGCTGTCGCCATTTCGAGCATCGGGCGGGGCGCGCCGCCGCCACCTTCGACGATCGACAGGATGGGTCCGCGCTTGACGCCCGCCGCCGCCGCCAGGGTGTCGGCGCGCTCGATCGCGTCCCGGACGGCCCTTTTCCGCGCCTTTTCCTCGGCCGCCGCCGGATCCGACAGCCCGAGGCTGATCCCGCGTATCTCGTTCCCGCCGGCCTGGGTCACGGCATCCAGAAGCGCGCCCAGCC
Source organism: Alphaproteobacteria bacterium (assembly GCA_003696705.1). Classification (GTDB taxonomy): domain Bacteria; phylum Pseudomonadota; class Alphaproteobacteria; order Rhodobacterales; family Rhodobacteraceae; genus RFGD01. Next base: position 10,556 of record RFGD01000228.1, read on the forward strand.
GATCGAGCGCGCGCACCTTGACACGCAGCATGTTCGTGGCCCGGTAGCCGACGATCCGCGGCTGGCGCTGATCCTCGCGCGACCATAGCGGCGTCAGGCCGAGCGCGCTGGTCTGAAGCTCCCGCGCCTCGACGCCTGCGCCCTTCAAGGCCTTCACCACACGGGCGGCGGCCGATGCGTTCCTTGTCATCGCCTCTGCGGCCTGGCGCGCCTCGGTCGTCACCCCGACCACGACCGTGGCCATGTCCGGAACGACAGCGACGCGGCCTTCCCCCGTGACTTCTATGACGCGCGCCGGTTCGGCGGCCATGGCGGGCGAAAATGTCGCAAAAACTGCAAGCAGAACGGCTGATACTCGGATCATGGCACCTTTCCCTGGACTGACATGTGAAACCTGCAAAACGCTGCCGATGGGCCTGCGGGTCCTTGTTCCTGTTTTCATTCTGCCCCGCCTTGGGATAAAAGTCGAACGAGCGCCCCGGCGCCGGCAGGAGGGAAATTGTCGGGCAAATCCGAAATGACGCCAGATCTGGCCCTGAACCTCTCGCACGAGGGCGTCGCGCTTCTTGCGCGCGCGGGTGCCGAGGGGTGGGTCGTCCTGGGCAACGTCTCGCTCGACGATCCGGCTTTCGCGAGCCGGCTGGCCGAGCTGCGCGAGGCCGCCGCCAAGAGGGGCGGGCCGGACTTCGTGACCAAGCTGGTCATCCCGAATTCCGAGATCCTCTATACGCGCCTTGACGTGGGGCCGGACACGGGCGACCGCGTGGCACAGATCCGCGACGCGCTCGAGGGGCTGACGCCCTATCGGCCGGACGAACTCGCCTTCGATTGGCGCGAAAGGGGCGCGGCCGTGGATGTCGCCGTTGTCGCGCTCGAAACGCTCGACGAGGCGCAGGAATTCGCCGTCTCGAACGGGTTTCGGCCGGTCGCCTTCGTGGCCATTCCGCCAGAGGGCGCCTTCGAGGGAGAGCCCCTTCTCGGCCGCGCACCAACGGCAGACGACTACCTCGGGCCCGACACCGAGGTCGCCGCCGACGCGGCAGCGATCCGGATCACAAGCGCAGAAACTGACAAGGGCGCCGGACGATCGTCCGCGGCGCGCGAAGGCCGGCCGAAGGATGCCAAAGCGGCGGCCGGCGCGGAGGCGACCCAAGGTGATGCGCC
>RFGD01000229.1 GCA_003696705.1 Alphaproteobacteria bacterium
GGCGAAAGGGTGCCAAGCCGGGACAGAAGGAGCGACAGCTGTTCGCCCCGCTTCGATTCGGCCAGGGCGTGGATCTCGTCGACGATGACCCGCTTCAGGCTGCCGAAGACATGCGCGGCATCGGGGCCAGCAAGCATGACGGCCAGGCTCTCGGGCGTCGTCAGCAGAATGTGGGGCGGATGGCGGCGCTGGCGGGCCCGCGCCGAGGCCGGCGTGTCGCCGGTCCGGTCCTCGACCCGGATGGGCAGGCCCGCCTCTTCGATGGGACGCGCGAGGTTCCGGCGGATGTCGGCAGCCAGCGCCTTCAACGGCGAGACATAGAGCGTGTGGAGCCCCTCGTGGTCGCCATCGGCGAGTTCGGCCAGCGTCGGCAGGAAGCCGGCCAGCGTCTTTCCCCCGCCCGTCGGGGCAACAAGAAGGCAGGCCGGATGGCTCGCCAATGCCAGCATCCGGCGCTGGTGCGCATGCAGCGACCAGCCCCGGGCCGACAGATAGCGGGCGATCGAAGGGGGAAGGGGCGGGGGGCTGTCCATGCCCCAAGGCTATGCCGCCACGAGGCGAAGGGGAAGCGCCGCTAGTGAACGATTTCCTCGTCCTTCACGAACATGTTGTCCCAGGCCCTGTCGATGAGTTCCGGCGTCATCTGGTAGGGGATCCCCTCGAACTCGCAGACCGAGATGATCTGGTCGATCAGGAAGTTCGGCTGATAGTTTGCATAGTTGTTGTCGATCGTCGGATACTTGTTGCGGACGAGGTGAAGAAGCGAGGCCTCGTCAAGCGGCACGCCCTTCTTCTTGGCCACCATCGCGAAGATCTTCAGGAACTGTTCCTGGTTCGGCCCGTCGATCTTGATCTTGTAGAAGATTCGGCGCAGCGCCGCCTTGTCGAACAACTTGTTCGGGTGGAAGTTGGTCGAGAAGATCACCAGCGTGTCGAAGGGCACCACGAATTTCTCGCCCGACTGGAGGGTCAGGATGTCATAGCCTTCCTCCATCGGGACGATCCAGCGGTTGATGATGGCCTGGGCAGGTTCTTCCTGACGGCCAAGGTCGTCGATGATGAAGACGCCACCGGTGGCCTTCATCTGCAGCGAGGCCTGATAGGTTCGCGCCACGGGGTTGTAGTTGAGATCGAGCATCGACAGCGTGAGTTCGCCGCCCGTGATGACCGTCGGGCGCTTGCAAAGGATGTAGCGCCGGTCGTGCCGGTTGTCGGTCCGGCGCAGCCTGGAGATCGAGTTGTCCTCGGCCTCGGCCTTGACGCGGGTGTGGACGATCGGGTCGTAGACGGTGATGACCTGGCCGGAATACTCGACGGCGTGGGGAACATAGATCGTGTCGCCAAGCGCGTCGCGGATGCCGTTCGAAATGGACGACTTGCCGTTGCCGGGCGGGCCGTAGAGAAGGACCGACCGCCCCGAGGTGACTGCCGGCCCAAGGTGGTCGAGAAGCCGGTCGGGAAGGATGAGATGGCCCATCGCGCCGACAAGGCGCTCTCGGCTCAGGCGGATGTTGCGGATCGACTGACGCTCGGTCTGCTGCCTGAACATTTCGAGGGGGACCGGCATCGTGCCGTAGTATTCCGACTGGCTGAGCGCGTCGAGCGCGCGCGCCTTGCCCCCGTCGGACAGGCGATAGCCCATCTCTGCCGACGAGGTGGCATGCAGCGTGCCCGTGGCCTCGAGAAGGCCCTGGCTGCGGCCGGCGTCGATGAGTTCCTGCGTCAGCGGGATCGGAAGGCCGATGGTGTCGGCGATCTCGGTCACCGTTTCGACGTTCTTGCGGAACATGGTCTTGAGGAGGATGTCCCGCATGAGGACTGCGGAAAGACCCGTATCGCGCAGCGTTCGCGGCGCGGGCGGGGCGACAACGGTAGGAGCCTGCATGTTCATGCGCCCTTCGTAGTCGGCCGAGGTGGAAAAATTATGGCCGCAATCGGGCGGGCTTGGCGAAATGCCACCCGGCGGGGCTCAGGCCCCGAACCAGGACGCCAGGGCGATGTAGATTGCGAACGTGCCGCCAAGGGCCAGGCCCATGGGGAACTTGCGCACTTCTTCCCACGAGACCCAGTCGGGCGCCATGGCGCGGACGGCGCCGATCCGCCGCGCCAGCCGATGAATGATGAAGGCTGCGATCAGGACCGCCGAGAAGAGGTAGAGCACAAGCGTCGCATCCCCCGGCGCAATGAAAGGGGCAATCGCGGCCGCGAACTTGGCGTCGCCGCCGCCGACCCAGCCAAGCGAGCTGAGGAGGAAGCCGATCAGAAGAACGACGCCAAGGTTCGCGTAGCGCCAGAGATATTCGTCAAGCGGCAGTGCGAGAAGACCGACGACCGCATAGACGCCGACAAGCGCCAGCACGGTCTTGTTGAAGATCTTCATGTATTTCATGTCGCTCCAGGCCACCCAGAAGGCAAAGCCGAGCGCGAAGGGCAGGAAGATCCGTGCGGCGTGTGCGGATAGCTCCATCAGCCGCGCCCCCTGCCGCCCTCTAGCGTCTCGAGGCTGCGGACGGCGGCCTCGAAGTATTGCGGGTGGGTGTCGATCGCCTCGCGCATGAGGGTCTTGCCCGTTTCGATGTCGCCCTGCTTCACGGCGGCAAGACCCAGCGTATAGAGAAGCTTGGCCCGCTCGATCTGGGTCATCGGGATGTTCGGCAGGGAATAGTTGTGCTGGGCGCCGCGGGCCAGAACCAGGTTGTTCTTGGCCGTGAACATGTTGCGGTCATGCTCGAGGGCGCGCCGGAACAGCTTTTCCGCCCCCGCATAGTCGCCGCGGCTCAGCTTCGAATAGCCCCAGTTGTTGTAGATCCCGGCGGGACGGGTCGTCAGCCCGGCGGCGGTTTCATAGAAGCTGTCGGCCTTCTTCCACTGCTTGCGCCAGTCGGCAACCATCGCCTCGAGCCGGTAGCGGTCGTAGGTTTCGTAAGTTGGGGGGACGCCTTCCAGGAC
>RFGD01000230.1 GCA_003696705.1 Alphaproteobacteria bacterium
CCACCAGGTGAACCGCTTGGCAAAGGGATAGATCGCGACCAGAAGCACCGAGGCGATCCCGAGCGCCACGGCAAGCGGGTGGAAGGTCAGAAGGATCGCGAAGGCAAGAAGCGCCTGCACCGCCATCCAGGCAAGCGCCGCGCGCACCGATACCTGTCCCGATGGAATCGGGCGCGAGCGTGTGCGCTCGACCCGGGCATCGAAGTCGCGGTCGGTAATGTCGTTCCATGTGCAGCCGGCCCCGCGCATCAGGAACGCGCCCGCCGCGCATCCGGCGAAGATCCAGACGTCTTCGGGCCGCCAGCCGGCCGGGTCCGCCGCGATGGCCAGAAGAAGCCCCCACCAGCACGGAAGAAGCAGAAGCCACGTTCCGATCGGCCGGTCCGCCCGGGAAAGGCGCAGGTAGGGCCGCGCCCAGGCTGGCGCCAGCCGGTCAACCCAGTTGCCGGCGACGGCGTCGGCGACCCGACCCTCTGGCGTTCTGGCGCGGTCGGCCATAGGTTCGTCCTCCGAAAGGTGGCGGGGTTGCGCTCATGGCGGATGCGAAAGTCAGGCTCTATGTAGATCAGCCGCTTGCCGAAGGGCAATCGGTTCCGCTGACGCGCGAGCAGGCGCATTACCTTTTCGCGGTCATGCGCCTCGGCCCCGGGGACCGGCTGCGTCTCTTCAACGGCCGGGACGGCGAATGGGAGGCCGCCGTCGCCGAGGCCGGCAAACGGGCGGGCAGCCTGATCTGTCTGGAGCGCACCGCCGGGCAGGAGGCGCCGCCCGATGTCTGGCTTCTCTTCGCGCCCATCAAGAAGGCCCGCACCGACTTCATCGTCGAAAAGGCCACCGAGATGGGGGCGCGGCGGATCATGCCCGTGCGCACGGCCTTCACGAATGCCGAGCGGGTACGCCGGGACCGCCTCGCCGCGCATGCGGTCGAGGCCGCCGAGCAGTGCGGCCGCACCTTCGTGCCTCCGGTGGACGAGCTGCGGCCCCTCGGCGCGATCCTCGAACGCTGGCCCGCCGGACGCCGGCTCATGTTCTGCGACGAGGGGCTCGCGGGCGCCCGTGCCTCGCTTGAAGCCGCACCGCCGGCCGAGGGCTGGGCCATCCTGATCGGCCCCGAGGGCGGCTTCAGCGAGGAGGAGCGCGCGCGACTGCGCGCCTTGCCCTTTGTCACCCCGGTCAGCCTGGGGCCACGGATCTTGCGGGCGGACACGGCCGCGGTCGCCGCGCTCGCCGTCTGGCAGATGACGCTTGGCGACTGGCGATGAGCCTCCTGCGTCCCGAGCTGGCCGATCCGGTCCGCCGCTGGCGCGAGGCGGCGGCGGGGCTCGTGACCGCGGCCGCGGGGGCGTGGCTCGTCCTTGGCGCGCGGTTCTGGATTGTCGAGGCGGCCGGGGGCGCGCTTCTCGTCCTCGGCGCTGCGCTCGTGTGGCTGGGCGTCCGCCGGGCCCGTTTCCGCGGCCGACGTGCGGCGCCCGGGGTCGTCGAGATCATCGAGGGGCGGATTGCCTATTTCGGCCCCGAGGCGGGAGGCGTCGTGGGGCTTTCGAGCCTCGAACGGCTGAGCCACGATCCGACGGCAGACGCCTGGATACTCGAGGCGCCGGGCAAGCCCCCCTTGCGCATTCCGGCCGGTGCAATGGGTGCCGAAGGGCTGATGGACGCGCTTTCCGCCCTTCCGGGCATGCGTTCGGGCCGGCTGGTCGAGGCGCTGGCGAGGGACGCGGGCGGTAAGACAATCGTGATCTGGCAGCGCCCGCACGAGAGGCCGAGGCTGTCTTGACTTCGCCGCCGCGCGCGGTCAGGTCTGGGCGCCACGCAGGGCCAATTCAGGAGGCGCGGCCATGTCGATTCCGCAGTCCGGCGGACGTCCGATCGAGCGCTACGAGGATCTTGTCGAATACCTCGCCGACGGCTGCAAGCCGAAGGAGAAGTGGCGCATCGGCACCGAGCACGAGAAGTTCGGCTTCTGCCGCGACACGCTGAAGCCCTTGCCTTACGACGGACCGCGTTCGATCCGGGCCGTGCTGGAAGGGATGCGCGACCGCTTCGGCTGGAAACCCCTCTACGAGGGCGACAGCCTCATCGGCCTCGAGAAGGGCGGGGCGAACATCTCGCTCGAGCCGGGCGGGCAGTTCGAGCTTTCGGGCGCACCGCTCGAGAACATCCACCAGACCTGCGACGAGGTGAACGAGCACCTTCGCGACGTGAAGGAGGTGGCCGACGAGATCGGCGCCGGCTTCATCGGGCTGGGTGCCGCTCCGATCTGGAAGCACGAGGACATGCCCGTGATGCCGAAGGGGCGCTACCGGCTCATGACGGGCTACATGGCGCAGGTCGGGACGCACGGTACCCAGATGATGTATCGGACCTGCACGGTGCAGGTGAACCTCGACTTCGCGTCGGAAGCGGACATGGTGCGCAAGTTCCGCGTGGGCCTTGCGCTTCAGCCGGTGGCGACGGCGCTCTTTGCGAACTCGCCGTTCTTCGAAGGCCGGCCGACGGGTTACAAGAGCTGGCGGAGCCGCATCTGGCGCGATCTCGACCCTGCGCGCACGGGGATGGCGCCCTTCGTCTTCGAGGACGGGTTCGGCTTCGAGCGCTGGGTGGACTACGCGCTCGATGTCCCGATGTATTTCGTCTACCGCGACGGTCGCTACATCGATGCGCTGGGGCAGTCGTTCCGCGACTTTCTGGATGGTCGGCTTCCGGCCCTGCCGGGCGAGCGTCCGCTGGTGTCCGACTGGGCGGATCATCTGACGACCATCTTCACCGAGGTGCGCATCAAGCAGTTCATGGAGATGCGCGGCGCCGACGGCGGCCCCTGGCGGCGGCTTTGTGCGCTGCCGGCGCTGTGGGTCGGGCTTCTCTACGACGACGCGGCGCTCGAGGCGGCGTGGGACATCGCCCGTGACTGGGATGCCGAAACGCGCGAGGCCTGGCGTGTGGCCGCCGGCCGGGACGCGCTGGATGCGACCGTTGGCGGCCGGCGCATGCGCGACATCGCCCGCGACGTCGTCGCCATTGCGCGCGACGGCCTGAAGAACCGCGCCCGGGAAGGTGTCGGCGGCCTCGTTCGCGACGAGACGCATTTCCTGAACACGCTCGAGGAAAGCGTCGAGACGGGCCGCGTGCCCGCCGACGAGCTTCTCGAGAAGTATCACGGCGAGTGGAAGGGCGATCTCAGCCGGATCTACGAGGAATACGCCTACTGAGCCTCGGGGGCCGCCGGCAGGACCCCCGCGACGTCAGCGGCGGCCGATGCGGGGCTCGGACCCGTCCCGAAGGCGGCGGATGTTCTCTCGGTGGCGCCAGAAGATGAGCGCGGCAAAGATGGTGCCGACAAGGACAAGGTCGGGCCGCCCGCCAAGGATGGACCATATCGGGAAGGTCGCGGCGGCCATCAGGGCAGCCAGGGACGACCGGCGCGACAGGGCGGCGACGAAGAGCCATGTGGCCGCCGCGGCGGCGCCGAGCCCGGGGCTCAGCGCCAGGACGGTGCCGATGAACGTCGCCACGCCCTTGCCGCCACGAAACCGCAGCCAGATCGGGTAGATGTGCCCGACGAAGGCGGCAAGCCCCGCCAGGATGGCTGCATCCTCGGCCACAAGGCTGCGGGCCAGCAGAACGGAGATGGCGCCCTTTCCGGCGTCGAGAACCAGCGTCAGGAAGGCCGCAAGCCGATTGCCCGTGCGCAGGACGTTGGTGGCGCCGATGTTGCCCGAGCCGATCTTGCGGATGTCGCCAAGGCCGAACAGCCGCGCCATGACCAGCCCGAAGGGGACCGAGCCGAGAAGGTAGGACAGGACCCCGACAAGGACGAGCATCGCGGGCGACGTGACGAATTCAGGCATGGGCGATCTCGCGTTCAGGCTCGAAGATGCGCCGTCCTCCGACCCAGGTGCCAAGCACCTTGCCCTGCAAGCGCGCACCGTCGAAGGGCGTGTTCTTGGATTTCGAGTGAAGCGCGAACCGGTCGAGGACGAAGGGCGCGTCGGGGTCGAACAGGACGAGATCGGCCGGGGCCCCGGGGCGAAGGCTGCCGCCGGGCAGGCCGAAGCGGCGCGCGGGCTTCGTGGACAGGGCGGCGAAGAGGGCCGGCAGGTCGATATGACCCGCGTGCACAAGCCGCAGTGCCGCCGGCAGAAGCGTCTCGAGCCCCACCGCCCCCGAGGCGGCTTCCTCGAAGGGCAGGCGCTTCGATTCCTCGTCCTGTGGCGTGTGCATCGACGAAACGATGTCGATCAGGCCGTCGGCCAGCGCGGCCACGACGGCCTCGCGGTCACGCTCGGCGCGAAGCGGTGGCTTGACCTTGAAGAAGGTCCGGTAGTCTCCGACGTCGAACTCGTTGAGCGTCAGGTGATGGATCGACACGCCAGCCGTGACGTCAAGCCCGGCGTCCCGGGCGCGCGCAAGCGGGGCCAGCGCCGCCGCCGTGGTGATCTGGTCGGCGTGATAGGCGACGCCCGTCATCTCGACCAGCGCAAGATCCCGCTCGAGGCCCATGCGCTCGGCCATTGCGGGCACCGCCGGCAGTCCCCGCAACGACGCGAACTTGCCCGAGGTTGCGGCCGCGCCGGCAGACAGGTCGGGATCCTGCGGATGCCCGACCACCATGGCGCCAAGACCCCTCGCGTAACGCATGCACCGAGACAGGACACGGCTGTCGCGCACCACGCGGTCGCCATCGGTGAAGGCCACGGCGCCGGCGTCGAGAAGAAAGCCGATCTCGGCCATTTCGCGGCCCTCGCGCCCCTTCGTCAGGGCGCACATGTGCCGGATCCGGACGGGGGAAACGGCGGCGCGCCGCGTCACGAATTCGAGCATCTCGGGCGTGTCGATGGGCGGTGTCGTATCGGGCCGGACGACCATTGTCGTGACGCCGCCCGCAGCGGCCGCGGCCGCCGCCGAGCGGAAGCTTTCCTTGTGCCTCTCGCCCGGCTCTCCGATCTTGACGCCGATGTCGACGATGCCGGGCGCAAGGCAGGCGCCGCCACAGTCGATGACCTCGTCGGCATGCGCATCGCCCGCCGTCTCGGCCGCGATCAGGCCGTCGGCGACGACAATCGCGCCCTTCCGGACCGTCCCGTCTTCGGGATCGACGATTCGGGCGTTCTCGAAGCGGAGCGTCTTCATGCGGTGAATTCCCTTGGTCGGTCGGCCCGTCGGGCGCGCAGGTTCCGCGCCAGAAGGTCCATGACGGCCATGCGCACGGCCACGCCCATTTCTACCTGGTCCTGGATGACCGAGCGGTTGATGTCGTCCGCAATCTCGCCGTCGATCTCGACGCCGCGGTTCATCGGCCCGGGGTGCATGACGATGGCATCGGGCCGCGCATGCGCAAGCTTGTCGGCATCGAGGCCCCAGCGATGGAAGTATTCGCGCTCGGACGGGATGAAGGCACCGTCCATCCGCTCTTTCTGAAGCCGCAACATCATCACGACATCGGCCCCTTCAAGGCCCCGGCGCATGTCTTCGCAGATCTCGACGCCCAGGTCGGCGGCCCCGGCGGGTAGAAGGGTCGGGGGGGCCACAAGGCGGATGCGGTTCTCCATCTTGCCCAGAAGAAGGATGTTCGATCGGGCGACCCGACTGTGCGCAATGTCGCCGCAGATGGCCACGGTCAGCCGGTGCAGGCGCCCCTTCGCCCGGCGGATCGTCAAGGCGTCCAGAAGCGCCTGAGTGGGATGTTCGTGCCGGCCGTCGCCGGCGTTGAGCACGGCGCAATCGACTTTCTCGGCAAGGAGGCGCGCCGCGCCCGAATGCGGATGGCGCACGACCAGAAGATCGGGATGCATCGCGTTCAGCGTCATCGCCGTGTCGATGAGCGTTTCGCCCTTCTTTATCGACGACGCCTGCACTTCCATGTTCATGACGTCCGCGCCAAGCCGCTTTCCGGCCAGCTCGAAGCTGGCCTGCGTGCGGGTGGACGCTTCGAAGAACATGTTGATCTGCGTCATGCCCGCCAGCGCGTCGGCGTGTTTCTTGGCCTGACGGTTCAGCGCCACATATCGCTCGGCCAGGTCGAGGACGGTGACAATCTCCTCGGGGCGAAGGTCCTCGATGCCAAGAAGGTGCTGCGCGCCGAAGGTCATCGCGTTCTCCGTGTCGGACGGGCCTGCCGCGTTATAGAAACGGCGCGCCGGCCGAACAAGGGATTTACGCGGCGCGGGCGTGGGCCTAGTTTCTGCCCGATGGTCCCGGCAGATGAACGCGAGGCGCTGCGCGCCCTTCTGGAATGGCAGATCGAGCTTGGCGCGGATGAGGCGATCGGCGACCGGGCGGTCGATCGTTTCGCCGAGGGCGACCGCGCGGCGCGCGACGCCGAGCCGGCAAGGCCGGGGCCCACTGCGGCCGCCGAAGCGCGCGATGCCACCGGGCAGCCGCCGGCGGCACCAGCGGAGGCGGCCGACATCGACGTCGCCGTGGCCGAGGCCGAGGCGGCGGCCGCCGCCGCCGACAGTCTGGACGCGCTCCGCGAGGCGATCGCCGCCTATCCCCACTGCGAGCTCAGGAAAGGGGCGCGCAACCTGGTCTTCGCCGACGGCAATCCGAAGGCGCGCGTCATGATCATCGGCGAGGCCCCGGGCCGCGACGAGGACCGCGCGGGGCGTCCGTTCGTGGGTCGCGCCGGCCAGCTTCTGGACCGGATGCTGGCGGCGATCGGCCTTGATCGCAACGCCGAGGATCCGCGCCGCGCCGTATACATCACCAACGTCCTGCCGTGGCGCCCCCCGCACAACCGTGAACCGACGGTCGAGGAGATCCGCATGATGCTGCCTTTCCTGCGGCGGCACATCGAACTTGTGGGGCCGGAAGTGCTCGTCCTGATGGGCAACACCCCCTGCCAGGCCATTCTGGGGCGCAAGGGCATCACCCGCCTGCGCGGCAAATGGACCGAGGCGATGGGTTTGCCGGTGCTTCCGACGTTCCATCCGGCATATCTTCTGCGCACGCCCTCGGCCAAACGCGACGCCTGGTCCGATCTTCTGGCGCTTCGCGCGCGTCTTGGTCTTGGGGACAGCGACCGCAAGGAGGAAAGCTGAGCCATGGCTGGCATCGACGAGAGCCGCGAATTCATCCCCGTCCGGATTGCCGTTCTGACGGTCTCGGATACGCGCACGCTCGAGGACGATCGCTCGGGCGCGGTCCTGGCCGAACGCATCGAGCGAGACGGCCATATCGTTGCCGAGCGGATGATCCTGCGCGACGAGCGGGACGAGATCGCCGCCCAGCTGCGGCGCTGGTGCGCCCGGCCCGAGGTGGACGCGATCATCACCACCGGCGGCACCGGCCTGACGGGCCGCGACGTGACGGTCGAGGCGCACCGTGACGTCTACGAAAAGGAGATCGAGGCCTTCGGGACGCTCTTCACCATGGTCTCGGTCGAGAAGATCGGCACCTCCGCGATCCAGTCGCGCGCCTGCGCCGGCGTCGCGAAGGGCACCTATCTCTTCGCCCTGCCCGGCAG
>RFGD01000032.1 GCA_003696705.1 Alphaproteobacteria bacterium
AAGGCCCCGGCGATGTAGGAATCCTCGGCGCCGACCAGGCGCAGGACGCGAATGACGCGGCCGTTTGCCGCCAGGGCGGCGTGCGCGGCCAATGCAACCATCGCGACCATTGCGGTGCCGATCATCGCAAGCGATGCCGCCCCCAACAGGCGAAGACGACTGGCGGCGCGCACGACCGGCCTTCGCCAGCGCGAATGATCGTCGACGGTGGCACCCGGGGCCTCGGCCGCCAGGCGAAGACGCAGGTTCTCGACGTTCACGCCTGCGCCGCTCTCCCGGACTTCGACCAGGGCCGGAAGAGGCAGCGCATCGACCGGGATGTCCGGGCCAAGCCATGGTTCAAGAAGTCGCCGCTCCTCGGCCGCACTGATGCGCCGCGCGCTGTCGACGCCGGGCGTCGTGCGCAGGACCTCGAGCACCTTTTCCACCTGGGCGTCGACCTCGCCGGCGGGGGCCGAGACGCGGATGGTCAGGTTCTGGTCCAGCGCGTCGGACCAGGACGCGGCAAGCCGCCCCGCGGCCAGGGCAAGTGCCAGGGCGAACACGGCCAGAAAGGCCATCGCCGCCGCCGCCAGCACCGTCAGGCGCGCGGTGAAGCCGGTCGGCGGCACGACCCGGTCGGCGTTCGGGTCGCCGGCGACGAGCCGGGCAAGGTGCCGAACGCGGCTCACAACTCGGCCCCCGCCGGCTCGATATGCCGATCGCGGATGCGCAGGACCCTGGCGGCGACCTGCGCCTTCGCCGCGCGGATGAGGTTCAGATCATGCGTGGCCAGGATCACGGCCCGCCCCATGCGGTTGAGTTCGATCAGAAGCGTCAGGAGCCGCAGCGACATGTCCCAGTCCACGTTTCCCGTCGGCTCGTCGGCAAGGATGAGGTCGGGGGCCGTGATGACCGCCCGGGCCAGCGCGGCACGCTGGCGTTCGCCGCCCGAAAGCTCGGGCGGCCTGGCACGGGCGCGCTCGCCAAGACCCACCCAGGCGATCAGCTCGGCAAGGTCTTCCTCGGCGGCGGGCGAGGGCGTGCCGGCCACCGACAGCGGCAGCGCGATGTTCTCGGCCACGCTAAGGTGGTCGAGGAAATCGCAGTCCTGATGGACGACGCCGATACGTCGGCGAACGCGCGCAATCGCGTCCCTGTCGAGCGCGGCCGCATCCTTCCCGAACAGCCTGAGCGTCCCCGAGGTCGGCATGAGCTCCATGTAGAGAAGGCGCAGGAAGGTCGTCTTGCCGGCCCCCGAAGGACCCGTCAGGAAATGGAAACTGCCCGGTCGGATGTGAAGGTTCACACCCTGCAAGAGCCGGTTCCCGCTATAGGCGTAGGCGACGTCCTCTAGCTCGATCAACTGCATCCGACCGCAACCGGCCGCCTTTCTTCCGCTGCGCTTCAGCCTGTTATTGCCGGTTGACCGCCCGGTTGCAATCGGCAGGACGACAAATGCTTGGATCGTCGCCTTGCCGCTGGTAGAACGGGGAAAATTCGTGCCGCGCTGGCCAGGAAACGAACGACGGGAAAGACGGAATGCGCCTGACTTGTCCCAATTGCGGTGCCCAGTACGAGGTTGACGCAAGCCTCATCCCGGCGAAGGGGCGCGACGTCCAGTGCTCGAGCTGCGGACACACGTGGTTCCAGCTTCCGGAACCCGCGGAACCCGACGAGGAATCGCTCGCGCGGGCCGACCGCGAACACGACCCCGACGTGGCGTTGGCCGGCGACGCCTCGGCGACACCGCCGGCGCCGACGGCAGAGGAGCCGCCCGCCCGCCCCGAACGGGAAGCACCGGCTCCGGCGCCGGAAGCCCCGGACGCCGCCGAAGAGGAAGCGCGCATTCGCGAACTCGTCGGCTCGGTCAACGTCGAGATCGAGAAGACCGAGACGGTCGAGATCGAACTTGCCGCCCCGCCCGAGACGCCCCGGGGCCCCGAGGCGGCGGAAGAACAGCCGACGACAAGGGCAGAGGCGGCGGGCACCGTGCCGCCGTCGGTGGCCGAACTCCTCCGCGAGGAAGCCGAACGCGAACGGCGCGAGCGCGAGCGCGAACGTGCGTCCCGCCAGTCCGACGCCGCCGAGGGGCTCGTGGCCGAGGACATCGCCGAGCGCGAGCGCCGCGCCGAGGAGGCGCGCCAGCGCGTCGAGGCCGCAAAGGAGGCCGAAGCCCGCGCGGCGAGCCGCTTCCCCGACCTCGAGGAACTGAACGCCACCCTTGGCGGCGAAGGCGCCCCCGAGGCGGTGGCCGCGGGCGCCGTTGCCGTCCGCGGCGGTCGCAACCGCTACAGGGCCGGGTTCCTTCTGGCCATCATCCTGTTCGGCGGCCTTTTCGTGATCTACCTCAACGCACCCGATCTGGCCGAGGCATGGCCGAGCCTCCGAGGGCCGCTCGGCGCCTATGTCGACGCCGTGAACGGGATACGCCAGGGCCTTGCCGGCGTTGCCGAACGGCTGGTGGCGACGCTGACCCGGCTGGCCGGGGAAGGCTGACCGAGAGAAGCGGCGGCGCCGGAAAACGCTCGGGGGCCGTTCGCGGCCTCAGAACTGATCGAGAAGCCGCTCGAGATAGTCCCGCTCTTCTTCGGGGCGGTCGCGCTCGGCCGCACGGCGCCGGATTTCGTCCATGAGCTCGCGCGCCCGCCGGCGCACATCGCTGCCATCCGGCAGCGCCTCGTTCGAGCCGAGCCGCCCGCGCGTGCCCGCGTCGCGGCCGAGCGGGTCGCGGGCGTTCTCGGGCGTGCCGCGCCCCTCGCCCGTGCGCCGTCCCTGCCCCATCTCCTCGTCCGCGAGGGCATCGCCGAGACGCCGGATGCCTTCGCGAAGCGCCTCCATCGCGTCGGCCTGATCGTCGAGCGCGTCGGCAAGCCGCCCGTCGCCGAGGGCGTCGGCGGCCTCGTCCATCGCCCGCCCGGCGCGATCGAGCGCATCGCGCGCCGCATCGCCCTCCTCGGACCCCGCGCCCGGCAATCCGCGCTCGAGGCGACGGGCTTCCTCGGCAAGGCGCCGCTGGCGTTCGGCCAGGTCCTGCGGCGACGGGGACTGCCCCCGTTCCCCGCCCGCGCCGCCCTGGCCCGGCCGGCCGGTGTCCGCGCCCTCGCCCCGGCCGTTCCGGCCTTCGTGCGACTGGCCCTGACCCAGGCCGCCGTTGCGCCCCGTGTTGCCCTGTCGCTCGCCGCGCCGGGGCGTGCCGTTGAACTGCTCCTGCAACTCGCGGAAGGCTTCGTCCGAAAGACCCTCTTGCTGGCGGAGCGCCTCGCGCATGTCTTCAAGCGACCGTTCGCCGGGGGCGTTCGTTCCCTCGCCCCCCTCTCGGCGGGTGACGCGCATGTTCTCCATCATGCGCCGCAACTGGTCGAGAAGCTCCTGGGCCTCGGCGGTCCGGCCTTCGCGCATGAGGCGCTCGATCTCGTCCAGCATGGCCTGAAGATCGTCCGAGGTGATCTCGTTCGCGCCGCCCTCTGCCTGATCCGTGCCGTCGCCCGACGGCTCTTGCCGGGCAAGTTCGCGAAGATAGTTCTGCATCGCCTCGCGCAAGCGGTCGGTCAGTTCCGCGATCTCGTCGTCGGGGGCGCCGCGGCGGATGGCATCGGAAAGCTCCTTCTCGGCCTGCCGAAGCCGTGCCAGGGCATCGGCCAGATCGCCCTCGTCCTGAAGCACCGCCGCGCGCCAGAGAAGGGCCGCGACGTCGTCGCGGGCGGCGGGCGCGATGGGCCCGGGCGCGGCAGCCACGGCGGCCTCGAGGCGCCTGAGCGCGATGCGCACGAGGAGATAGGCACGCGTGTTCGGGGCAAGATCCTCGGGGCGATGGGTCACGGCCCTGAGAAGCCCGGCGACACGGCGGGCATTGGCGCGTGACCAGAGAAGATCGCGGCGCTGCTCGGCGATGGCCGCGGCAAGCGGATCGAAGAAGCGGCGCCCGGGCAGGATCGTCGCCACGGGCTCGGCGCGGCCCGTCTGGCCGGCCCCGTCGACCACTTCGAGCGTGACGATCACGGGAAGCCCGACCCAGGGGTGGTCGTGCAGATCCACGATCAGTTCGTCCACGAAGTCGCTGCGCTCGCCGGCATAGGGCATGGGAAGATCGACGACGACAGGGGGGCGCGGCTCGGGCTCGACGGCAAGCCCGTGGCGCCGCTCGAGGCTGTCGCGGTCAAGTTCGATCCGCGCCGCGCCGGCGACGACCCCATAGTCGTCCATCGCCCGGAAGGGCAGCGTCAGCCGGTCGCCCTCGCCGCGGGTCGCCGGGCCGTCGGGCATGACTTCGGGCGGCAGATCCGGCACCAC
>RFGD01000231.1 GCA_003696705.1 Alphaproteobacteria bacterium
AACCGGGGCGCAATTCCCGTCGATGCCGAGCGCGCGAAGCTCGGCCGCGATGAGCCGGTAGCGAAGCCAGAGCATCCGCGCCGCCCCGGCGCCCGCGCGCCGGACGTCGTCCAGCGGCGGCGCCCAGGCCCGCGCAAGCGGGGGCCCGAGCCGTGCGACGCGCCCGCCTTCCTGGTCGATGAAGACCGGCGCCTCGCGCCCGACGGCGTCGCGCAACGCGTCGCATAGCCGCCGCACCCCGTCGGCGTCGTCGATGTTGCGGCTGAACAGGATGAAGCCGAAGGGCCGCGCCTCGCGCAGGAAGGCGCGCTCGTCCGCCGTCAGTCGCGTGCCGCTGACCCCAAGGATCGTCGCGCCGGCCCCGGCCATCACCGATGGGCGACGGGGATGCACTCGACCCTTTCGGCCCGCAGTGCGCTGCAGAAGCGGCGGCTGTCGTCGAGCCCGGCGAACCCCACGACCCGCAGCCGGTAGAAATCGCGCCCGCCGCGGCGGGTCTTCTGGATCAGCCGCTTCTTGTCCGCAAGGTAGATGCCGAAACGCCGCGCCAGCCGGTCCCAGGCAAGGATCGCCTCGTCCCGGCTGTCATAGGCGCCGATCTGGGCCAGCCGCGTGCCGACGGGCAGATCGCCGGGGTCGACGTCGATGCCGAGGTCGGGTGTCGCGACGGCGGCAACCGCGGGGCGCAGCACGGGGCGCGGCGCCCTGAGGATCGCCGTCGCCGGTGCGCCCGTGGTCGCCGTCGCCGTCGCCGTCTCGTCTTCCTTCAGCGCAAGCGGCGAGGCACTGCCGGCCACCGCATCGGCCAGGCGAAGAGCCTCGACCACGGCGCGGTCCGTGTCGCTGGCCGCGGCGATGGTTGCGTCTCCGCGTGGCGCCTCGGCCGCGCCGGGCGCGGGCGCGGCGGGCGCGACGGGCGGTTCGGCCATCACCTTCGGCGCAGCCGCCAGCGGGCTTTCCTGCAAGGCCCCGGCCGGCTTGTCCTCGGCCGGGTCAAGGTCGACCGGCGGCGGCGCCAGCACGATCTGATCGGGCGGCGGCGAGACCTCTCCGGCCTCGGGAATGCGATTGACCGCAAGGCCCTGATAATCCGCCGCGACGCCGCCGGGATCCTCGGGCTGGACGCGCATCGGCCCTTCGAGCGCGCGCACCACGGGCACCTCGGACACGTCGCGCACCGCCAGTTGCCAGGCCCAGACCCCCATGCCGGCCACGAGGGAAACCGAAAGTACGGCCCCGAACCAGCTGATCGCCACCGAGACCGACGACGCGCCATTGCCCGGCGCGTCGGTCTCGACGAAATCGTCGTAACTCATTTCCGCCATGAAGCCCTGTCCCCGCCGCATGTCGCGACGGGCCCTTTCTTGCCTTTGCCTCGGCCCCCGGTCGGACGGCGCTGCTTCTTGGCGTCAGCGCATCTCCTCGAGGGGCTTGACGCCAAGGATAGCAAGACCGGCGGAAATGACAACGGCAACGGCCCGCGCCAGGGCGATCTTGGGCCGCGAGGCGGCCTCGTCCCCTTCGCGAAGGAAGCGCAGATCGGCAAGATCGTTGCCACGGTTCCACAATGCGTGGAACTCGGCGGCAAGCTCGTAAAGGTAGAAGGCGATGCGATGCGGCTCGTGGTTGCGCGCCGCAATCTCGACCGTGCGCGGCCATTCGGCAAGCTTGCGCACGACATCGATCTCGGCCTCGTGGGCAATGGGGGCGAAATCTTCCGCCGCAAGGGTCTGGTCGCTGACATCCCAGCCAAAGCCGCGCGCCTTGCGCATGACCGACGAAACGCGCGCATGGGCATACTGGACGTAGAAGACCGGGTTGTCCTTCGACTGCTCGAGGACCTTGTCGAAATCGAAGTCGAGGGGGGCGTCGTTCTTCCGCGTGAGCATGACGAAGCGGGTGACGTCCGGGCCGACACGGTCAACGACGTCGCGCAGTGTCACGAAGTTGCCGGCGCGCTTGGACATCTTGAAGGGCTCGCCGCCCTTGAAGAGCCGGACAAGCTGGATGAGCTTGATGTCCAGCGGAACCTTCCCGTCCGACAGCGCCGCGACGGCGGCCTTCATGCGCTTGACATAGCCCCCGTGGTCGGCACCGAAGACGTCGATGAGCTCTTCGAAGCCGCGCAGGATCTTGTCGTAGTGATAGGCGACGTCAGGCGCGAAATAGGTCCAGGAACCGTCGGACTTCTTCAGCGGCCGGTCCACGTCGTCGCCAAACTCGGTCGACCGGAACAGGGTCTGCACGCGCGGCTCCCAGTCCTCGGGGACCTTGCCCTTGGGTGGCTCGAGGACCCCTTCGTAGATCAGCCCTTTCTCGCGCAGAAGCTCGAGCGCACCCTCGATCCGCCCGGTGCCGTAAAGCGAACGCTCGCTGAAGAAGACGTCCATCCTGACGCCCAGCGCCGCCAGATCCTCTCGGATAAGATCCATCATGCGGGCCGTCGCGAATTCGCGCACCTCGTCCAGCCAGACCGCCTCGGGCTGGCCGACATAGGCGTCGCCCACGCGCGCCTTCAGCTCTTCGCCAAGGGGTTTCAGGTAGTCGCCGGGATAGGTCCCTTCAGGGAATTCGACCGCCTCGCCATGCGCCTCGAGATAGCGCAGGTAGACCGAGCGCGCGAGCACATCGACCTGCGCTCCGCCGTCGTTGATGTAGTATTCCCGCGTGACATCCCACCCCGCGAATTCGAGGAGCGACGACAGCGCGTCACCGAATACCGCGCCACGCGTGTGGCCGACGTGAAGCGGCCCCGTCGGGTTGGCCGAGACGAATTCGACATTCACCCGCGTCCCGCCCCCGATGTTCGAACGGCCGAAGCCCTTGCCCTCGGTCAGAACCGCGGCAATGACCTCGTGCCACGCCTCGACGCCCAGGCGAAGGTTCAGAAACCCGGGCCCCGCCACGTCGGCGGCCGCGATCCGGGCATCCGCGACAAGCCGCTCGGCCAGGCGGGCGGCGATGTCGCGCGGTTTCATGGCGGCCGGACGCGCCAGGACCATGGCGGCGTTGGTGGCCATGTCGCCGTGCATGGGATCGCGCGGCGGCTCGACCTTGACGTTCGAGAAATCGAGGCCCTCCGGCAGCTCGCCCGCCTCGACCATCTTGCCCAGCTGATCGAGGACCAGCCCACGGATTTCGGAAAAGAGGTTCATGTCATGCATCCCTGCTGTCGCGCGCGGTTTACCACGGCACGCGGCAAGGTCAACGCGGGCACGCCCTTTTCGGGGCACGGAAGGCCCCGCAGAGCGCCGCGAAAGGCCGTTATCGCGTCAGGAAGCCGCCGTCGACGGGCAGGACCACGCCGTTGACGTGCCGGCTCATGGCCGAGGCCAGGAAAAGGACGGGGCCGATCATGTCCTCGGCCCGCCCCTCGCGCCCGCCGGGGGTCCTGCTGACGATCGTCTCGGCCGCGGGACCGGCGGTGCCGTCGTCAAGGCGAATTGCGCCCGGCGCGACGGCATTGACCCGCACCCCCTTGCCGCCAAGCTCGGCCGCAAGCGCACGGGTGAACTGCGCCAGCCCTCCCTCGGCGGCCGAATAGGCGACCGACGTGCCGAGATGAACGAAGGACTGAACTGAACAGACGTTCACCACCGAGGCGCCGCCGGCCAGAAGTGCGGGCAGAAGCGCCTGCACCGCGTTCTGGGCACCGGTCAGATTGCGCCGCAGCGTGTCATCCCAGTGCGCCTCGAAATCGGGCGCCGCGAAGGCCGCGGGCACCGCCGAGCCGGCGGCATTCACCAGGACGTGGATCGGCTCGGCCGCCCAGGCGTCGGCGAATGCGCGCATCTGGCTGCGGTCCGAGACATCCATCGGAATGGCCTCGGTGATGCTGACCGCGTCGATGGCAAGTTCCCGGATGGCGCGTTCGTCGGTATCGACGGCCAGGACGAAAAGGCCAAGTTCGTCGAAGGCCTCGGCGATGACGCGCCCGAAGCCCGACCCGGCGCCGGTCACGAACGCCGTCTTCCCCCGAAGCGAAGCTTTCGGATCAATCGCTGAATACGTGACGTCAACCACGGTCTTCCCACCCCGGCACTCGAAATTCCGAAAGGTCGCAATAGTGAAAGAGTGCCAACCGCGACCGCCACTGTCCACCGAGGGCGCGGCATGAAACTCACTGTTTCCACGGGACCGTTTCCAGAACGCAGACAATTTTAGACGATTGCCCGTCACTTTCCCTGATTGGAAACGGCGGCCGGCGCGGGCGGGGCCAGGTGGACGAGCCGATCGCCGCTTTCGGCGCGCGGCGCCTCGCCCTCGGCCAGGAACCGGAAGGCCCCGGCGGCCGAGATTCGACCGATCGGAATCGCGTCGGGATGCCTTGCGCGCCAGTCCTCGA
>RFGD01000232.1 GCA_003696705.1 Alphaproteobacteria bacterium
CCGCTTTGTCGAGGACGACTGGGAAAGCCCGACGCTCGGCGCCTGGGGCCTCGGCTGGGAGGTCTGGTGCGACGGCATGGAAGTCAGCCAGTTCACCTACTTTCAGCAGGTCGGCGGCCACGACTGCCGCCCCGTGTCCGGGGAACTGACCTACGGGCTCGAGCGGCTGGCGATGTATGTCCTCGGCATCGACCATGTCATGGACATGCCCTTCAACGATCCGGGCGCGCCGATCCCCCTGTCCTATGGCGACGTCTTCCGGCAGGCCGAGGCCGAGTATTCGCGCTACAATTTCGACGTCGCCGACACCGAGATGCTTCTGCGCCATTTCGAAGAGGCCGAAGCCGAGTGCGAACGCATCCTGTCGCAGCCCGAGACGGACCCGCGCACCGGCCGGCGCATCGTCATGGCGCATCCGGCCTATGACCAGTGCATCAAGGCAAGCCACATCTTCAACCTTCTCGATGCGCGGGGCGTGATCTCGGTGACCGAGCGGCAGGCCTACATCGGCCGCGTCCGCGCGCTGGCGCGCAAATGCGCCGACGCCTTCCTGCGCACCGAAGCGGGCGGGTGGTCGGCATGACGGCGGCGCGGCGCGCGGGTGCCCGGGCGGTGCGACGATGAACGGGCGTATCGTGGCCGGCGGGCTGGTGGCCCTTGCCCTCGTCGCCGGGGGGGCGATGTGGTATCTGCAGGAGTATGCCTTCTACGAACCCGTGACCCTGGGCGCCGAGGGGCCGCGCGCGACGCAGATCCGCCTCACCCCGGTCGGCGGCGGCCCGGCCGAGGCCATTCCGGTCGAGGATTTCGAGGCGATCGACGCCGGCAGCAGCCCCATCCGGTTCCGGGCCTGCTTCCGCACGCCGCTTTCCTTGCCGATGCTGACCGAGACCTTCGCCATCTACGACAACCCGACGCCCCTGAACGCGCCCTACTGGTTCGACTGCTTCGATGCCCGCGCCATCGACGCCGCCCTTTCCGAGGGTGAGGCCATCGCCTTTCTGGCCGAGCGCGACATTCACCCGGGCGTGGACCGCGTCGTCGCGGTCTTTCCCGACGGCCGGGCCTATGCCTGGCACCAACTCAACGGAACATTGGCGGACTGATCCATGCCCGAATTGCTGCTCGAGCTGTTTTCCGAGGAAATTCCTGCCCGCATGCAGCCGCGTGCGCGGGACGACCTGAAACGCCTTGTCACCGACGGGCTGGTCGAGGCCGGGCTGACCTATGCCTCGGCAGGGGCCTTTTCGACGCCCCGACGGCTTAGCCTGGTGGTCGAGGAGCTTTCGGCCGAAAGCCCGGCCGTCCGCGAAGAGCGCAAGGGCCCCTCGGTCGACGCGCCGGAAAAGGCCATCGAGGGCTTCCTGCGCTCGACCGGCCTCAGGAAAGATCAGCTCGAGGTGCGCGAGACGCGCAAGGGCAAGGCCTATTTCGCCGTCATCGAGCGCCCCGGCCGCAAGGCCGACGACATCGTGGCCGAGGTGGTCGACAAGGTCGTGCGCACCTTCCCCTGGCCGAAGTCGATGCGCTGGGGGACCGGAAACCTGCGTTGGGTGCGGCCGCTTCACGCCATCCTCTTGATCCTTTCCGACGAGGCCGGGGCGCGCACCGTCCCGCTCGAGATCGAGGGCATCCGGGCCGGAAACCAGAGCCGGGGCCACCGCTTCATGGCGCCCGAACCCTTCGAGGTCACGGGCTTTGCCGATTACGCGCAGAAGCTCAGGGCAGCGAAGGTCATCCTGGATCCGGCCGAGCGCGCCCGGCACATCCAGGCCGACGCCGAAGAACTCGCCTTCGCCCGCGGGCTCGAGCTGGTGTCGGACGAGGCGCTTCTTCAGGAAATCACCGGCCTTGTCGAATGGCCGGTGCCGCTTCTTGGCGACATCGCGCCCGAATTTCTGGAATTGCCGCCCGAGGTCCTTCAGACGTCGATGCGCGAGCATCAGAAGTTCTTCTCGGTCCGCAACCCGGCCACGGGGCGCATCGAGGCCTTCGTCACCGTCGCCAACCGCGAAACCGAGGACCGCGGGGCCACCATCCTCGCCGGAAACCGGAAGGTGCTGGCCGCGCGCCTGTCCGACGCCCGGTTCTTCTGGGAGAACGATCTGCGCATCGCCCATCAGGGGCTGGGCCCCTGGCTCGAGGCGCTCGAACAGGTGACCTTCCAGCGCCAGCTTGGCAGCCAGGGCGACCGCGCCCGCCGCATCTCGGCGCTGGCCCGAGAGCTTGCGCCCGTGGTCGGCGCCGAGCCCGACATGGCCGCCGAGGCCGGGCTCTATGCCAAGGCCGATCTTGCCTCGGAAATGGTCTACGAGTTCCCCGAGCTTCAGGGCACGATGGGCCGCTACTACCTTGCCGCCGCCGGCAAGCCGCCCGAGGTGGCCCTTGCGGCCGAAGAGCACTACCGTCCCCTGGGCCCGACCGACAGCGTGCCGACGGCGCCGGTCTCGGTCGCCGTCGCGCTGGCCGACAAGCTGGATCTTCTGGCCGGCTTCTGGGCCATTGACGAAAAGCCGACCGGCTCGAAGGATCCCTTCGCGCTGCGCCGCGCGGCGCTTGGCGTCATCCGCATCATCCTTCAGAACGGGATCAGGATGAAGCTGCGCCCATGGCTGGCCTCGCAGATCCTCCGGCACGAACTGGCGCTCAGCCTCGATACCGACGAAGAGCGTCGCGCCTATCTCCTGTCGCGCCTGGTGGACGAGATCGCCGCCCATGGCGTGATCGGCGCCGCCATTCGCGCCGTCGCTGCGCGACTGGCCGGGGGCGAGGGGCCGGACGGGATTGGCGAGGTGGCGGGAAGCTGGCTTTCCGCCGTCGAGGCCCGCGTGCCGGAGGTCGTCGAGGACCTCGTGCGGTTCTTCCACGACCGGCTGAAGGTGCACCTTCGGGCCGAGGGCATCCGCCACGACGTCATCGACGCCTGCCTCGCCATGCCTGACGACGACGATCTGGTGCTGGTCGTCGCCCGTGCCAGGGCGCTGTCGCGCTTTCTTGAGAGCGACGACGGCGAAAACCTGTTGCAGGGCTTCAAGCGTGCCAACAACATCCTGGTGCAGGCGGAAGAGCGGGACGGCGTGGAATACTCGTTCGGGCCCGACCCGAAGTTTGCCGAGACCGAGGAAGAACGCGCGCTTTTCGCGGCCCTCGACCGGGCGGAATCCGAAATCGGGCCCGCCCTCGCGGCCGAGGATTTCGAGGCGGCGATGCGTGCCATGGCGGCCCTTCGCGGTCCGATCGACGCCTTTTTCGAGGCGGTTCAGGTCAATACCGACAACGAGGTGGTGCGCCGCAACCGGCTCAACCTTCTGAACCGGATCCGCGACATCTGCCTTTCGGTCGCCGATCTGCGTCTGGTCGAGGGGTAGGGCGCCCGTCCGGTGCGGTCAGGGGTGCTCAGTCCGCGTCGGCGGGGCTTTCCCGGGCCGGGAGCACGGGCTCTACCTCGCCGGCGTCGATCTTGATCCGCGTCTCGAAAGCGCGCGACAGATGCGCGCGCAGGGCGGTTGCGGCGGCCTCCTCGTCGCGGGCGGCGATGGCATCGACAATGGCCTGGTGTTCTTCCAGCGCCTCTGCGTCGCGGCCTTCGACGGCCAGCGAGGTGGTGGCCAGAAGCGCCATGGTGCGATGCACAAGATCAAGCTGTTGCACCAGATAGCGGTTGTGCGAGGCAAGGTGCAGCTGGGCGTGGAAGCGCTTGTTCGCGCGGCTCAGCGCATCGGCGTCCCCAAGAAGGCGCCGGTCGGCGGCGACCATGCCCTGAAGGACGCGGATTTCCTCGGGGGCGGCATGGCGGGCGGCAAGGCGCGCGGCCAGCGCCTCGAGCTCGGTGCGCACGGCGTAGAGTTCGGCAAGCTGGTTGCGATCGAGCTCGGCCACGATCAGGCTGCGGCCGTCGCGGCGCAGAAGCGACTGCGTCTCGAGGCGCTGCAGCGCCTCGCGGATCGGCGTTCGCGAGACGCCGAAACGCTCGGCCAGCTCTGATTCGACCAGTCGGTCGCCCGGCTTGTAGATGCCTTCGTCGATGGCCGACAGCACCAGTTCGTAGGCGTCCTTCGTATGTCCGCTGTCCTGTTTCTTCACCCTTTTCCCCCGGGGTGTCTGGCAATGGTCCTGTCCCAGACCATGGGGTGCGCGGGCGCGCATTGCAAGGCGGGGCCGGCTGGCCTACCTTCGCGCCGATGCCAGCGAAGGATTTTCAGGACGTCAGGGCGTGGGTCTTTGACCTCGACAACACGCTCTATCCGCCGTCGGCGCGCCTTTTCGACCAGATCGAGGTGCGCATGACCCGCTTCGTGATGGATGCCCTTGGCGTGGATCACGCCCGCGCAGACGCGCTGCGCCGGGACTATTGGCGACGCTATGGCACGACGCTCGCCGGGCTCATGGACGAGCATGGCGTCGACCCCGACCCGTATCTCAACGAGGTTCACGAGATCTCGCTCGAGGCGCTTCGTCCCGACCCGGCGCTGGCGCGCGCCATCGGCGCCCTGCCGGGGCGGCGCATCGTCTACACGAACGGCTCGGCCGGCTATGCCCGGCGGGTCCTGGCGGCCCGGGGGCTCGACGGCGTCTTCGATGCCGTCTTCGGGGTCGAGCACGCCGGCTATCGGCCGAAGCCGGAACGGTCGGCCTTCGAGCGTGTCTTCGCCGCGGCCGGCATCGACCCCGGCAAGGGCGCGATGTTCGAGGACGATGCCCGCAACCTTGCGGCGCCCCACGCGATGGGCATGCGCACCGTCCATGTCGCCCCCAGCCCCGAGCCCGCCCCGCACGTGCACCATCACACCGACGATCTGACCGCGTTTCTCGAACGGATCGCGCCGCCGGCAGGGCCGGGGCTTGACAGCGGCCCGGGCAGGGCCGATTGGCGGTCCCGGCCCGATGCGCAGACCTGGCCACGAGGGGAAGGGCGGAAATGAACACGGTCGATACGGACATCTTCGTTTCGGGTGGCGGCGTCGCCGGGCTGGCCGCCGCGGCGGCCTTCGGCAGCCTCGGGTTCCGGGTCGTCTGCGCCGATCCGGCCCCGCCCGTCACCGACGAGGCCGCCGCCGGCGCCGACCTTCGGACGACGGCCTTCCTGCAGCCCTCGGTGCCGGTGCTCGAGGCCGCGGGCATCTGGCCCCGCCTCGCGCCGCATGCGGCCCCGCTTGGCGTCATGCGCATCGTCGACACGGGCACCGACGGCATGACCCCGCCCGTTGCCCACGATTTCGAAGCGTCCGAGATCTCGGACCAGCCGTTCGGGTGGAACCTGCCGAACTGGCTGTTGCGCCGGGAAATGCTGGCGCGCCTCGATGAACTCGACACGGTCAGCTTCCGGCCGGGCGTCGCGGCCACCGATCTTCTGAACCGCTCCGAGGAGGCGCTCGTCACCCTTTCCGACGGCACGCGCATCCGCGCGCGGCTGGTCGTCGCGGCGGACGGGCGCGAGTCGCCCATGCGCGCGGCTGCCGGCATTGGCGCGCGGACTATCCGCTATGGCCAGAAGGCGCTGGCCTTTGCCGTCACGCACCCCATTCCGCACAATGGCGTGTCGACCGAGATCCATCGCTCGGGCGGGCCGTTCACGCTGGTGCCCCTGCCAGACCGCGATGGGCGACCCGCGTCGGGCGTCGTGTGGATGGAGCGCGGCCCCGAAGTGCTGCGCCTTGCCGCGCTTCCCGAGGCCGCGTTCGAGGACGAGATGACCCGGCGCTCGGCGCATCTGTTCGGGCCGCTTCGGCTGGCAACCCGGCGAAGCGTCTGGCCCATCATCTCGCGACTGGCCGACCGTTTCGCCGCCGACCGGGTGGCGCTGGTGGCCGAGGCCGCCCATGTGGTGCCGCCGATCGGCGCGCAGGGTCTGAACATGTCCCTGGCCGACATCGGAACGCTTGCCGGCCTCGTGTCCGAAAACCGCGGGGATCCCGGGGCCCGCCCGCTTCTCGAACGCTATCACCGACGCCGCTGGCCCGAGGTTGCGGCCCGCGTGGCCGGGATCGACGCGCTCAACCGGGCCTCGATGGCCGGGGCGCCGGTCCTCGGCCGGCTGCGGGCGCGGGGCGTCGGCGTCCTGCATGGCATCCGGCCGATCCGGCGCACGCTGATGCACGCGGGCCTTGGCGCCGGGCGGACGCTCAGCCGCGCGGCGCGATGACCTTGTCGACCGCCTCGATGATGCGGGTGGCGGCGCCGTCGACATCCCGAAGCTTGTCGATCCCGAAAAGGCCGATGCGGAAGGTGCGGAAGGCCTCGCCCTCGTCGCACTGCAAGGGCACGCCTGCCGCGATCTGCACGCCGAGGGCCGCGAATTTCGAACCGTTCTGGATGTCCGGATCGTCCGTGTAGCTGACGACGACACCGGGCGCTTCGTAGCCGGGCGCCGCCACCGAGGCGATGCCGCGCGCGGCCAGGGCCGAGCGCACGCGGCGCCCGAGGTCCCATTGCGCCTCGGCCAGCGCGTCGAAGCCGAAGGCGCGCATCTCGTCCATCGTGTCGCGGAAGGCGCGCAGCGAATCCGTCGGCATGGTCGCGTGGTAGGCGTGGCCGCCCCCTTCGTAGGCGGCCATGATCTGGCGCCATTTCGCAAGGTCCATCGCGAAACTGTCGGATGTCGTTTCCTCGAGCCGGGCCAGGGCTCGGTCCGACAGCATGACAAGCCCGGCCGCCGGCGTCGAGGACCAGCCCTTCTGCGGCGCCGAGATGAGGACGTCGATGCCAAGCGCGCGCATGTCCACCCAGACGCACCCCGAGGCGATGCAGTCAAGGACCATGAGCGCCCCGACCTCGTGCGCGGCCCGGGCGATGGTGGCGATGTAGTCGTCGGGCAGAATGACGCCGGCCGCCGTCTCGACATGCGGGGCGAAGACGATGCCCGGCCGCTCGGCGCGGATGCGGTCGGCCACGACCTCGGCCGGGGCCGGGGCGAAGGGCGCATCCGGCGCGTTCGCCGTGCGCCGCGCCTTCATCACCGTCTGTCGCCCGCCGAAGCCGCCGGCGTCGAGGATCTGGCTCCAGCGGAACGAGAACCAGCCGTTGCGCACGATGAGCGCGTCGGTGTCGCGCGCAAACTGACGGGCGACGGATTCCATCGCATAGGTGCCGCCGCCGGGA
Organism: Alphaproteobacteria bacterium; assembly: GCA_003696705.1. Lineage (GTDB taxonomy): Bacteria > Pseudomonadota > Alphaproteobacteria > Rhodobacterales > Rhodobacteraceae > RFGD01. The sequence continues at coordinate 7,099 of RFGD01000232.1, forward strand.
ACGATGGCCACCGCGTCCGCGCCGTAGACCTCGCGGAGCGTGGCCGAGATGTCGTTCATGACCTTCTGGAAGGTCTTCGACATGTGGTTGAGAGAGCGATCGGTGAACACGACCGAATATTCGAGAAGGCCGTCGGGATCGATCTCGGGGTGAAGTGGGGGCATGGGCTGTGTCTCCGGCTGTCTGCATCCAATGCCTAGGACAGCAGGGCGTCCGTGGCAAAGGTCCTTTTGCCGCGTGCGGCCGGGTCGCGGCAGCCGTGCCCGGGCGGGGCCGCGGGCCGCCGATGTGGCGAAACGTCCCCCGGGCGCCGAAACCGGGCCGCACGCACCCCAACCGTGCGTCGGGCGGGCAGAAAGGGGCGAAGGATGATTTGCATCCGCCGCGATTCCCGGTAATGAGCGTCTGAGCGAAATTTTGTGACCGTCACGAAACGAGGGACGAGAGATGCGCGTCTACTATGATCGCGATTGCGACATCAATCTTATCAAGGACAAGAAGGTGGCCATCCTTGGCTACGGAAGCCAGGGTCATGCCCACGCGCTGAACCTGCGCGATTCCGGCGCGCGCAACGTCGTCGTCGCCCTTCGCGAGGGTTCGCCGTCGGCCCGCAAGGCCGAGGCCGAAGGGCTCAAGGTCATGGGCATCGCCGAGGCCGCGGCCTGGTGCGATCTCATCATGTTCACCATGCCGGACGAGCTTCAGGCCGAAACCTACCGCAATTACGTCCATGACAACCTGAAGGACGGCGCCGCCATCGCCTTTGCCCACGGCCTCAACATCCACTTCGGGCTGATCGAGCCGAAGCCGGGCGTCGACGTCATCATGATGGCGCCGAAGGGGCCGGGCCACACCGTCCGCGGCGAATTCGTCAAGGGCGGCGGCGTGCCCTGCCTTGTGGCCGTGGCCCAGGACGCCACCGGCAAGGCGCTCGAGCTTGCGCTGTCCTATTGCGCGGCCATCGGCGGCGGCCGTTCCGGGATCATCGAGACGACCTTCCAGGAAGAATGCGAAACCGACCTGTTCGGGGAACAGGCGGTGCTGTGCGGCGGCCTGGTCGAGCTCATCCGCGACGGTTTCGAGACGCTGGTCGAGGCCGGCTATGCCCCCGAGATGGCCTATTTCGAGTGCCTGCACGAGGTGAAGCTGATCGTCGACCTCATCTACGAAGGCGGCATCGCCAACATGAACTACTCGATCTCGAACACGGCCGAATACGGCGAGTACGTCTCGGGGCCGCGGGTCCTGCCGAAGTCCGAGACGAAGGCCCGCATGAAGGCCGTGCTCGAGGACATCCAGACGGGCCGTTTCGTCCGCGACTGGATGGCCGAATGCGCCGTCGGGCAGCCGAGCTTCAAGGCCACGCGACGCCTGAACGACGCCCACCAGATCGAGGAGGTCGGCCGCAAGCTGCGCGACATGATGCCGTGGATCACGGCGGGCAAGCTGGTCGATCAGGAAAAGAACTGACGCATCCGGCCGCGGCCCCGCGCCGCCCGGAAAGGGAAACGCCCCGGCCGCGACCGGGGCGTTTTTTTCGTGGGTGCCAAAGGTGCCCGCCGCGTGACCGTCGCCCCCGGGGGCGCAGGCCTCAGGGCGTCGGCGCGCGGCTTTCGGCCTCGACCGCGGCAACGACCTCGGCCAGGACATCGGCAAGCAGCGCCTCGTCCTCGGCCTCGGCCATCACGCGGACCAGGGGCTCGGTCCCGGACTTGCGGATCAACAGCCGGCCGGCATCGCCGAGGCGGGCCTCGGCGGCGCGGATCACGGCCTGGACAGCGGCGCTTTCGAGTGGATCTGATCCCGCAGAAATACGCACGTTTTCAAGACGTTGCGGGCATGGCGTGAAGTTTTGGACGAGCTCTGATGCCGGCCGTCCGGTGCGTACCATCTCGGCCAGGAACTGGAGCGCGGCAACGAGCCCGTCGCCCGTCGTCCCATAGTCGGTCATGACGATATGGCCCGACTGTTCGCCGCCAAGGTTGAAGCCGCCGGCGCGCATCGCCTCGACCACATAGCGGTCGCCGACGCCGGTGCGGTGGAGCGCAATGCCGCGCGCCGCCAGAAAACGTTCGAGGCCGAGGTTCGACATCACCGTGGCGACCAGCGTGTTTCCGGCCAGCCGCTCTTCCGCGGCCCAGCGGGCGGCAAGAAGCGCCATGATCTGATCGCCGTCGGCGATCTGGCCGCGTTCGTCGATGAGGATCACCCGGTCGGCATCGCCGTCGAGCGCCACGCCCAGATCGGCGCCGCGCTCGACGACCGTGCGCGCGGCAAGCGCCGGGCTGGTCGACCCGCAGCCGTCGTTGATGTTGAACCCGTCGGGCTGGACCCCCACGGCGATGACGTCCGCGCCAAGCTCCCACAGGACTTCGGGCGCGGTCCGGTAGGCGGCGCCGTTCGCGCAATCGACGACCACGCGAAGCCCGTCCAGCCGCAGCCCGGCGGGGAAGGTCGTCTTGGCATATTCGACATAGCGCCCGCGGCCGTCCTCGATCCGCGTGGCGCGGCCGATGTTCTCGGGCCGGGCGAGGCGGATCTCTCCGTCCAGGATGCGCGTGATCTCGGCTTCGGCCTCGTCCGAAAGCTTGAAGCCGTCGGGTCCGAAGAACTTGATGCCGTTGTCGTGGTGCGGATTGTGCGAGGCCGAAATCATCACGCCCAGATCGGCCCGCATCGACCGCGTGAGGTAGCCGACCGCCGGCGTCGGAACCGGGCCGAGAAGGAAGACGTTCATGCCCGTCGACGTGAGCCCCGCCGTCAGCGCGTTTTCCAGCATGTAACCCGAAAGCCGGGTGTCCTTGCCGATCACGGCGCGGTGCACGCCCCCGTCGCGCCGGAAGAAGCGTCCGGCCGCCGCGCCAAGCCGGAGCGCGAGTTCCGCCGTCATCGGGAAGGTGTTGGCCTGGCCGCGAACGCCGTCCGTGCCGAAGATCTTGCGGGTCATTCTACTCTCCCTCGGTGCGAAGCGCTTGCCAGAGCCGCATGGCCTGGCGCGTCGCCTCGACGTCGTGGACTCTGACAATCTGGACGCCCTGTTCGAGCGCGGCAAGCGCCACGGCGATCGAGCCCGGCGCGCGATCCTGCGGGGCGGGGGCGCGGCCGATCTCTCCGATGAAGCGTTTGCGCGATACGCCAAGAAGGATGGGCGCGCCCAGGGCGTGAAACAGGCTGATACGGCGGAGAAGTCGCAAGTTGTGCGCAAGCGTCTTGCCGAAGCCGATGCCGGGATCGACGACGATCGCCTCGGGGCGAATGCCTGCCGAGACGGCGGTTTCGATACGCTCTGCCAGTTCGTCGTAGACGTCGAGAAGCGCGTCGTCATAGCGCGGGTCGGCCTGCATCGTCTCGGGCGTGCCTTGCGCGTGCATGAGGCAGAGCGGCACGTCCCCCCCGGCCACGACCGCCGCCATCTCGGGATCGAAGCAGAGCGCCGAGACGTCGTTGACCATGGTCGCGCCCGCCTCGAGCGCGGCTTTCGCCACGGGCGCCTTGCGGGTGTCGATCGAGATCGGCACCGCGACACCGGCGCCGCGGAGCGCCGCGATGACGGGCACCGTGCGGGCCATCTCCTCGTCCACGGGCACCGTGCTGGCGCCGGGGCGGGTCGATTCGCCGCCGATGTCGATGATGTCGGCCGCCGCGGCCATGGCCTGTGCGGCCTTCACGGCGGCGGTGGCGTCGGTGAACTGCCCGCCGTCGGAAAAGCTGTCGGGGGTGACGTTGAGGATGCCCATGAGCCGTGGCCGGTCCATGGGACAGCCGGCGATGGCTGGACGCGGGCGCGTCAGGCGGTCAAGGACGTCGGACGGAAGCTCGGTGGCGGGCACGACCGCCGGGGCCTTGCCGCGGCGCAGCACCTCGACCCGCGCAAAGCGGCACCAGCCGCCGGCCAGGGGATAGCCCGCGCCACGAAGGGCGGGGTCAAGTTCGGGGATGGGGCGGAAATATTCGCTCATGCGCTATCCGTGCACAGCCCAGTCGGGAAATCGCGCGCATACATCCCGCGTTCAGCCCGCGGTTGCAAGCCCTTGTGCGCGCAACGGCCGGGGACGGCGGAAGGCGGCTAAAGTCCCGGATCCTCGGTCAGGGATACGTGGCGCAAGGCAAGCTCGGAACCCGGCCAGCCGGGGCGCGGCGCGTCCACCAGCAAGAGCTCGGTCGCGTCGAACTTCTGGCCAAGCCAGGCGGCAAGGCCCGCCGGGTCCGAGACCGGCGGCAGTTCGGCTTCCCGGCTGTCAAGGACGATCCGCGACGGCGCCCAGACCGAGATCGCGTCATGCTTGATGGCCCAGTCAAGTTCGGTGCGGCTGTCCACGACCACGCAGCGCGGGTCGCGGCCGGCAAGGACCCAGGCGTTCTGTTCGATGGCCAGAAGGTCGATGCGGCGCTGCGCGGCCGGCGTGGCGGCGCGGGGGCGCGGCCCATCGGGCAGGCCGACCGTCAGGATGGCGGGCCGGCCGGCGGCCTCGATGCGGTCAAGCCAGCCGGCAAGGGCCGGCGCGGCGATCGCGGCATTGCCCAGATGGACGATCACCGGCCGCGCGATGGCCGAGGCGGGGCCGTCCTCGACCAGATGGACGGCCGCCTGGGCCCGAGAGCGCACGATCTCGACCCCAAGCGCGCCAGGCCCGCGGTCGAGCTTCTCGATCCGCACGAAGACACGCGCGGCGAGCGGCGCCAGAAGGATGCGCGCCGCCACCCGTTCGGCCAGCGTCTCGAGCAGGTTCAGCCGTTCGGCCGAAAGCTCGGTGTCGATGGCCTCCACAAGCGTGTCGTAGGACAGGATCTTGTCGACGTCGTCGTCGATCTGGCGCGGCGTCGGCACGACCTCGACGACGATGTTGAACCGAAGCCGCTGGCGGGTGCCGCGCTCGGCCTGGAACGCGCCGATCTCGACCTCGCGCACGTGATCGCGCAGGGAAATCCGGTCGCGCGGATCGCTGCCGGCCGTTGCCTCGGCACGCTCGAGCGGGTGGGCAAAGGCAAGGCGGATGTCGTTGGTCATCGCCGGGTCTCCGGTTGGGCTGGTCGGACAATGGGGCTGGCGGAACGGCGCCGCATGGCGGCAAGCGGCATCGGAATTGTCACCCGCGACGTCCGCTCAGTTCTGCGACAGCCGGGTCGGCAGGCGATAGAAGATATGGGCCCCGACGGCCGCCGTGCGTTCAAGCCGCTTCGACCAGCGCGGCCGGACGCTCTTGGCATGATAGTGCGTCGCGCCCTGTGTCAGAAGCCGCGGCGCGCCGTCGAGCATGAGCCGCGCGATCTTGCCGGCGCGGTTGCGGGCCTTCGCCTCGGTAAACACTTCCTTGCGGCCGTCGCAGGCGTAGCTGAACTGGCAGGCATTGCGCCGGCTTTCGCCCTGACGCACCACCGCACAGACCGAATTCGGAAAGGCCTTGGAATCGACGCGGTTCAGGATGACCTCGGCCACCGCGATCTGGCCTTCAAGGCTCTCGCCCCGGGCTTCGAAGTACAGCGCCTCGGTCAGGCAGGACCACTCGGCGTCGCCGCTGGCGGCCGGCAGCGCGTCTAGATCGGCGAATGTCCGGGGAAGTGGGTTTTCGGGGCGCGCGACCGGGCGCGGCGGATGCGCGAGCGCCTCGAGCCGCCGGGGGCCCGCCTTTGCGATGCCCGAACGTTCGATGTCCGAAAGGCCCGCAATCTCGGCGTCGATCACGGTGTCAGGTGCATTCGAGCCGCTGGCCGTCACATCGGCAAGCAGCGCCGCCGACATCGCCATGCCGAGCGCGAACGCAGCCAGCGACGTTCCCGCCGCCCGAGCCAGAGCGTACCGCATGCTTCCCCCCACCTTGGCAGCACATGCCCGGCACCGCTGACACGGTGCCGACCGATGGGAAATAACGAAAATTTTCGCTTGCGTCCAGTCCGGCGAATCAGTCGGACCATCGTCCGAACAGGGGGCGCAGCGCCCCGATTTCGCGAGCATGCCGATCTAACGGCATGAAAACAAGAGAAAAATGTCAGGTCCTGCCGGATTCCGCCAGCCGATCGGCCAATGTCTGGCGCGCCGCCGCGAGTCGCGCAATTGGCACACGGTATGGCGAACAGGACACATAATCGAAGCCCAGCCGGCGACAGAAGGCGATGGAATCGGGGTCGCCGCCATGCTCGCCGCAGACGGAAAGGACGATCTCGGCGTTGCGGTTGCGGGCCCGGCTGGCTGCGATCGACAGGAGCTCGCCCACACCCTCGATGTCGAGCGTGTGGAAGGGGTCCTCGCGGAAGACACCCTGCTGGACATAGGCCGACATGAAGCGGCCGGCGTCGTCGCGGCTCAGGCCATAGGTCATTTGCGTCAGGTCGTTCGTCCCGAAGCTGAGGAAGGCCGACTGGTCGGCGATGTCGTCGGCGCGCAGGGCCGCGCGCGGCGTCTCGACCATGACGCCAAGGCGGAACTCGACATCGCAGCGCTCGTCGGCGCGCACCTCGGCGGCGACGGCTTCGACACGGCGGCGGATGAGCTCGACCTCGCGCTCGGCCGAGACGAGCGGGATCATGATCTCGGGCACCACCGGAACGCCGTTGCGCCGAGAGATGATGGCCGCCTCGAGGATCGCCCGCACCTGCATGTCGTAGATTTCGGGGACGGTGATCCCGACCCGCACGCCGCGCAGACCCAGCATCGGGTTGAATTCCTGAAGCTCTTCGACGCGGCGTTCGACGTCATTGATCCCCTTGCCAAGGGCCTCGGCCAGTTCGCGCATGCCGTCGCGGGTGTGCGGCAGGAACTCGTGCAGGGGTGGGTCGAACAGGCGGATGCAGACCGGCAGGCCCTGCATGATGTGGAAAAGCTCGACGAAATCGTCGCGCTGCATGGGCAAGAGCCGCTCGAGCGCGGCGCGCCGGTCGGCGGGTTCGTCGGTGAAGATCATCTCTCGCATCACCGTCAGGCGGTCGCCCTGAAAAAACATGTGCTCGGTCCGGCAAAGCCCGATCCCGTCGGCGCCGAAGTTCTTGGCGACGCGCGCGTCGGCCGGGGTGTCGGCGTTCGCGCGCACCTTCATGTCGGCGAACTCGGTCGCCCATCCCATGAGTTCCTGGAACGCTTCGTCGAGTGCAGGGTTGCGCGTCTCGACCGCGCCTTCGAGCACCTCGCCATGGGTGCCATCGACCGTGACGATGTCGCCTTCGGAAAGGACGTGTCCGTCCGCGATCACACGGCGCCGCTTGAAGTCGATGCGCAGCCCCGCGCCGGCGACGCAGGGCAGGCCCAGGCCGCGCGCGATCACGGCGGCGTGGCTGGTCATGCCGCCGCGCTCGGTAATGACGCCCTGGGCGGCGTGCATGCCGCGGATGTCCTCGGGGCCCGTCTCTCGGCGGACGAGGATGGCCTTGTCCCCTTGCGCGGCGGCGGCCTGCGCGGCGGCCGCCGTGAAGACGAGCCGGCCCGTCGCCGCCCCGGGCGAGGCCGCGATGCCCCGGGCGATGACCTTTTTCGGCGCATCCTTCTCGACCTGCGGGTGAAGCAGTTCGGCCAGCGAGGCGGGCTCGGTCCTGAGGATCGCCTCTTCCCGGGGAATGATCCCGTCCCGGACGAGACGGACGACGATGGCCACCCCGGCACGGCTGCTGCGGGGCACGCGCACGGCGTCGATCACATGGGGCTTGCCCGCCGCGATGGTGAACTCGATCTGCATTTCCTCGCGCAGGCCGCGCCGCGCGGTCGCGCCGAACTCGAGAAGCTTGCGGAAGGCATCGGGAGCCAGGTCTTCCAGGGACGGCCCGCGCGGGTCGCGCGTCAGATAGAGCGCGCCTCCGGGCACGTCCAGGGCGTCGCGCCCCTGGCTTTGCGAGAGATAGCGTCCGATGATGGCCGGCTCTCCGGTCTCGGACGAGACGAACTGGATGACCCCCGACCCGCTTTCAGCGGGGCCGATGCCAAGCGCCATTTCCTGGATGACGAAGCCGAGCCCCGCGTCGGCCGGCGCGCCGCGCGCCTGACGCAGAAGCCGCGCCGTGGTTCCTTCCCAGGCGCGCGCCATGGAGCGCAGCACCTCGGCCAGCTGAAGGCGCGGGTCCTGGGGAAAGGGCTCTTCCATCTCGGCCTCATAGGCCTGAAGCGCCGCCGCGACACCGCCGGCGGCCTCTTGCAGGAAGTCGTCGCCAAGGCGTGCGACGTTCAGGGCATAGGCGCGAATGAAGCGAAGATAGAGTGCCTCGGCCGCCTCGGTGCCGATGGTTTCGGCAAGCTCTGCCGTGACGGCGTCGTTCATGCCGATGTTCAGGATGGCGCCCGGTCCGCCCCAGTCGGGCGTTTCCGCCGACGACCGGACCGAGACGATGGGCCTTGGCCCGAAAATCTCGAGGATCCCTTCTAGATCGGGCAGATGGCCCTGGGCGATGGCGCGCACGGAATCGAAGGGAATGGCAACCGTGCGCGGCACCGGCAGGTCGAGCCGGATGAGCCGCTGAAGGCATTTCGCGCGCCCGCCGTGCACCGTCGCGACGATGGGCGCGGTGGGCGTGATCTCGGTGAATTCGGCGACTTTCTGCACTGCGGCACTCCTCTTGTGCCGAAGATATGCGCTGGTGCGGCCTTGGCAAGGGAAGATTGCCGCTGCGGTCAACCCGTGCCCTGATGCGGCGGTTGCGCGGGGGCGGCGGGCTGGCGCAGGACACCGCCGAAGCGGCCGTGCGGGGTCTTGTCCCAGAAGAAGGGGGCGACGGCCAGTTCGACCGCGGCCTTGAACGCCGCAAGCGTGGCCAGCGCGAAATAGAAGGGAAGGGTGATGGCCCAGGGCGCAAGTCTTGCCTGCCGGCTTCGCCGCGCGGCCGCAAGGGCCAGGGCAAGGTTCAGCATCTCGGCCGAGACGAAGCCAAGGGCGAGGGCGCGCTGCCCCGCCGGGGGCAGGAGCGCGGCGGCCGGGTGGGAGAGCCCCGGCACGAGCTGAAGCCAGTAGCTCCAGAGGACGGGGGCAAGGAGAAATGCCGCGAAGGCCCCGAGGGTCATGACCTGGGCCGCCAGAAAGGAACCCGTCCCGAGCTCTTGCCAGGTGGCGAACGGCCGGCGCATCAGGAC
>RFGD01000233.1 GCA_003696705.1 Alphaproteobacteria bacterium
GATGTTGTCCTTCCCCTACATCGCCTACCAGATGTGGCGTTTCGTGGCGCCGGGGCTCTACCGTTCCGAGAAGGCCGCCTTCCTGCCGTTCCTCATCGCCTCGCCGGTCATGTTCTTCCTTGGCGCGGCCTTTGCGTTCTACGTCGTCATTCCGCTGGCCTTCGACTTCTTCCTGGGCTTCCAGCAGCCCGGCGCCATGTCGGGGGCCGAGGGCGAGGCGTCGGACCTGGCGCGCGCCGGCATCACCTTCCAGGGTTCTGTCCAGGAATATCTGAAGCTCACGGTCAAGTTCATCGTCGCCTTCGGGCTGTGCTTTCAGCTTCCCGTGCTCCTGACGCTCATGGGCAAGGCGGGGCTTGTGTCGGCCGAAGGGCTGGCGAACGTGCGCAAGTACGCCGTTGTCGGCATCCTGACGCTTGCCGCCATCGTGACGCCGCCTGACGTCATCACGCAGGTGATCCTGTTCTCGGTCGTCTACGGGCTTTACGAGATCTCGATCTGGCTTGTGCGACGCGTCGAGCGCAAGCGGGACGAACAGCTGCGCGCAGAAGGGCTTCTTGACGACGACGAGGAGGAGGGCGCCGCGTGACCGCCCGCCTTGAGGAGGCGCTCGAGCGGGTCGCCGCGGCGCTCGAGCGGCTTTCGCCGCCGCCCGCGCCGGTTCCGGATTTTGCGGTCGCGGACGCCTATGTCTGGCATGGTGATCGGGGCGAGCTTCAGGCGGTCGCACGTGTGAACCGTGTCGACATCGGCCTTCTTGTCGGGATCGACCGTGCCCGCGACATCCTTCTGGACAACACGCGCCGCTTCGCAGCCGGGCTTCCGGCCAACAACGCGCTTCTGTGGGGCGCGCGGGGGATGGGAAAATCCTCTCTCGTGAAGGCGGTGCATGCCGCCGTGGTGGCCGAGGGATATCCCCTGCGCATCGTCGAGATCCTGCGCGACGATCTGCCGACCCTCGGGCGGCTTCTCGACATCCTGCGGGCGGCGGCCGAGCACCGTTTCGTCCTGTTCTGCGACGATCTTTCCTTCAGCCACGACGACCAGCACTACAAGGCCCTGAAAGCCGTCCTTGACGGCGGCGTCGAGGGGCGCCCCGACAATGTCGTGTTCTACGCCACCTCGAACCGGCGCCATCTCATGCCGCGGGACATGATCGAGAACGAGCGGTCGACGGCGATCAACCCGTCCGAGGCGGTCGAGGAGAAGGTTTCGCTCTCGGACCGTTTCGGCATCTGGCTGGGGTTCCACCCCTGCAGTCAGGACGAGTTCCTGGCCATGATCCGCGGCTATTGCGACGCCTACGGCGTCACGATCGACGACGACACCCTGCGCGCCGAGGCGATCGAATGGCAGCAGACGCGCGGCGCCCGTTCGGGCCGCGTGGCGTGGCAGTTCTTCGTCGACCTTGCCGGTCGGAAGGGCGTCCGCCTTTAGGGGGCAGCTCAGAAAAACTTCATGGGATCAACGCTCTCGAAGCCGTTCCTGACCTCGAAGTGCAGGAATGACGGCGAGCCGCCGCCCACCGTGGCGATGGTCTGGCCGCGCTTGACGGTCTGGCCCTTCTTGACCGAGATGCTGCCAAGGTTGGCATAGACGGTCAGGAGCCCGCCGGCGTGGCGGACGACAAGGATCGGCACGCCCTCGGTGTCGCGGGTGATGGCCGCGACCTCGCCGTCGGCGGCGGCGCGTACCGGCGTGCCGGTGGCCGCGGCGATGTCGATGCCCTCGTTCTTGGCCTTGTCGAAGCCGCGCAGGATCTTGCCTTGCACCGGCATCACGAACTTTCCGTCGTCGGCGGGTGCGGCCGGTTTCGGCGCCGGCTTCGGCCGCGCCGAGGGGGCCGGTGCCGCGCGCTTGGCGGGGGATGCCGCGTCCTTCGGGCGCATGACCGGGCGTGGCAGCGGCTTCGTCGACGACGGCGGCAGCGGTGTCAGGCTCCCCTGACCCGGGGGCGCGGTGTCGATCGTCTCGACGGCGACGATCTCGGACCGGGCGGGCAGCGGGATGACGAGGATCTGGCCCTCGCGGACCTCGAGATCGGGCCCAAGCCCGTTCCATTCCGCCAGCGCCCGCGGAGAAACACCGTAAAGCCGGGCGATCGAATAGGCCGTTTCGCCGCGCTCGACACGGTGGCGGATGGGTTCGGCCGACGGGGGCGCGCCCGTCGGCGGCGGCTGATCGCCGGCCTTCTCGAGCGCCGTGGTGGCAATGCGCTCGATCTCGGAAACGTCGGCGGTGCCGGTGTCCTCGGCCACCTTCCGCGGCAGTACCAGCACCTCTCCCTGACGGGTGCGATAGTCGATGGGCAGGCCGTTGTAACGGGCAAGTTCCTCGGCCGGGATCCCGATCCGCTCGGCGATCGTGGCGACCGTATCGTCGGCGCGCGCGATGACGATCTGATAGTTCGGATAGGTCACGATCCCGCGCGAATCCGGCGTCGGTTTCGGGGCCGATACGGCGACGGCAGGCTGGGGATTGCGCGCGTAGGGCGACGTCGAGCAGCCGGCAAGCGCCACGGCCAGCGCGGCCACGCTGCCGGTCACAAGGCGCCGGCTGCCGAGACGGAAGGGATGGGCGAAGGGTATCATTTCTGCTCGTCCTCGTGCTGGCCCCGGGGTCCGGCCCTTCTTGCGGGGCGTCGCGGGGTCCGTTTCATGCCGGTGCCTTGCCCTCGACCAGGGGGACGAAGCGCACCGGCGCAATCTCGTCATAGGTATAGCCGTCTTCGGTTCGGGTGACCTTCACAAGCTGTTGCACCGTGTCGGACTGGCCCACCGGTACGACCATGATACCGCCCACGCGCAACTGGGCCAAGAGGGGGCCCGGCGGGTCCTCGGCCGCGGCTGTGACGATGATCCGGTCGAACGGCGCCTGTTCGGGCAGCCCGTAAGAGCCGTCGGCAAAGATGCAAGTCACGTTCGTGTGGCCAAGGCGCGTCAAGAGGGCCTGGGCGCTGTTGGCCAGCTGGCGGTGGCGGTCGATCGTGTAGACCCGACGCCCGAGGAGGGAGAGGATCGCCGCCTGATAGCCCGACCCGGTGCCCACTTCGAGGATCTTGTCGCGCGGGCCCACGGCCAGGGCCTGGGTCATGAGCCCGACGACCGAGGGCTGGCTGATCGTCTGGCCCGATCCGATGGGAAGCGGTACGTCCTCGTAGGCCTTGTCGGCGAACGTGCCACGGACGAAATGCCCGCGGTCGACCTTTTCCATCGCCGTCAGCACGCGCCGGTCCGTCACCCCCCGCCGTCGCAGGGCGAACATGAACTGCATGAGGCGCTCGGCGTCGGCGGTCATGTCTGGAACCGCTCCTGCAAGGCGGCAAGGGCGTCATGCGCCGTCAGGTCGGCGCGCATGGGCGTGACGGCCACGAAACCCTCGTGGTTGGCATGCACGTCCGTGCCGGGTTCGGTCGGCGGGTGCTGCGGCCCGCCCTTCACCCAAAGAAATTTCCGTCCCGAGGGCGAGAAGTGCGGCTCTACCGTGAAGCGGGTATAGCGGCGAAATCCCTGCGCGACGACGCGGATGCCACGGACATCCGACCCCGGCAGGGCGGGGAAGTTGACGTTGAAAAAGGTGCGATAGTCCTCGTCCGTCCAGGCGTCGGCCTCGAGAAGGGCGCGAATGGTGCGCACGCCATGCGCCGCCGCCGCTTCGAACGGGTTCTGAAGTCGCGCGTTCTTCGGGCCCATGAACTGGGAAAGGGCGACGGCGCGCAGACCCTGCAACGCGGCCTCCATGGCGCCGCCCACGGTTCCCGAATAAAGCGTGTTCTCGGCCGCGTTGTTGCCGCGGTTCACCCCCGAGA
>RFGD01000234.1 GCA_003696705.1 Alphaproteobacteria bacterium
GGGGCTTCGAAGCCGCAATGATCGCAGACAAGCCGATTGCGCCCCGGCGCGAAGCGCATGTCGCTGCCGCAGCGGTCACAGGGGAAGCGATGGGTTTCGCCCGCGTCACCGGCAGGGCCGGAGATGGCCCCGCCGTTCGTCTCGGTTTCGCCGGCCCCCATCGCCCCAGGACCCCGCCCGCCCTAGCGCGCGGGGCGCAGCATGCGGGTCAGCGTATCGTCGCGCTGCACGTACTGGTGCCAGATGGCGGCGCCGGCATGACCGAGCGCGACGATCATCAGCGCGTTGCCCAGAACCTCGTGCACCTCGCCCAGGGCGCGGACGCCGAGATACCAGGTCGAGATGCCGGCAAGGGGCACGACGATCATCAGCGCATAGAGGATGCGGTGGCCCCAATGCGCGGCCTTCGCGGCAAGGGGCGGCGTTCCCGCGGCCGGCTGTGGGGCCCCTTGAACGAGACGCAGGACAAGCCGGATGGCGACCAGGCCGAAGACGATCAACCCGATGGACACATGGGGCGGCGTTCCGACGGTGCCCCCCGCGGCCAGGGCCCGAAGGGCGGGGCCCATGTCCTCTCCGGTGAACCAGGAAGCCGCGATGAGGATGGCAACCATCCAGTGAAGTGCGATCTGTGCGCGCGAATAGCCGTTCATTTCTGCTCCTTTCCTGTACCGCCCCCGCGAATGACTTAGAAGGGTCGGGCCTGCTTTCAACGTGCCGGACCGCGTTTTCCGTCGTCGGCTTCTAGTTTTTCGGCGGCGGTGGTGGAAGAACGGTAAACAGCTGTGCAAGTTCGGGAATATCCTCGGCGTGCTTCCAGCCGTCCTGCCCCGGCGTCCAGACATAGGTTGATCGGTCAAGCTCACCCCTGGACGCCATGCGGCCCAGCGTCGCGCGCGAGTAGGGGCCGTGGGTCTTTCCATCCGCGGCGACGTGCCAGACGCGCTCGGGCGGCGGTGGGGGCGGGGGGGCCATGGCGGCGACCGTCGTCGAGGCGCCACCCGGCGCGCCGGCGGCCGGACGCGCGCCCCACGGCCCCTCTGTGACCGGGGCCGCCGAGGTCGCGGGCATGCCACCAGCGCCAAGGCCCATGCCAAGGCGCGCCCCGAAGCCCAGCCCCAGGCCCGCGCCGATGCCCGCGCCCATCCCGCCGCCGGGGTTTGCCGCCGCCTCGCGCAGGGCCTCGGCCGCGGCGAACTGGGTGTATTTTCCAAGATCTCCTGCAAGCCCCATCGAGGTGCGCCGGTCCAGCACCTCCTCGACGGCCGGGGGAAGCGAGATGTTCTCGATGTAGAGTTCGGGCATCTCGAGCCCGTAGGCTTCGAGCGTCGGTCGGATCTTGGCGCCGACGAGCCGGGCAAGATCGGCCGTGTTGGCCGCCATGTCGAGGACCGGAATGCCGCATCCGGCCACGGCGCGGCTGAATTCCTGCACGATGATGTTGCGGATCTGGAAACTGATCTCGTCCATCGTGAACTCGCCGTCGGTGCCCACGATCTCCTGAAGGAAGCGCGCCGGATCGGTTATGCGGATGGCGTAGGTGCCGAAGGCGCGCAGCCTGACCGGCCCGAACTCGGGATCGCGCAGGATGACCGGGTTTCGCGTGCCCCATTTGAGATCTCCGAAGCGCGTCGTGTTGACGAAATAGATCTCGGACTTGAAGGGGGATCGGAAGCCGTGGTCCCAGTGCTGCAGGGTCGTCAGCACCGGCATGTTGTTGGTCTCGAGGATGTAGAGGCCGGGGCGGAAGACGTCGGCGATCTCGCCCTCGTGGACGAAGACGGCGGCCTGCCCCTCGCGCACGGTCAGCTTGGCGCCGTACTTGATTTCGTGCCCCTCGCGTTCGAAGCGCCAGACGAGCGTGTCACGCGTGTCGTCCACCCACTCGATGACGTCGATGAACTCGCCGCTCAGAAAATCCAGGATACCCATCTTGCTTTCTTCCCTTCCTTGCCGCCCGCCGTGTCGACGGGCCGCCGCTAGCCCGTCGCGCCCATGAGTTCGTCGGCGATGCGCTCGACGATCGGGCGCGCCTCTTCGGGCGTCATGCCGACGTGCAGCCGCCGGTCGTAGAGAATGCGCAACATCAATTCGTCCATGCGCGTCAGAAGCGCGAACTCCTCGTCGTCATTGAAGATCGACGGGCGTGCGCGCGGGCTGTCATTGGCAAGCCCAAGGCCTTGGGCAATCTCCTCGTGAATGCAGGAAAGCCGCAGAAGGTCGGGGTGCTCGGCCCGGATGACTGCGACGGCGGCGCTGTAGGCGCCACCGCTTCCGGGATCCGAGAAGGCATAGACCGAGCAATAGGTCGTGCGCGGCAAGCGTGTGATCTCGGCCACCGTGTCGCTGTCGATGCCGGGCAGAAGGGCGCGCAGCGTGGCGCCGCTGGCGGCAAGTTCGTCGGCTGTCAGAAAGAGGACGAAATAGTTGCCGCCGGCCGATGCGACACTTATCGGGTGACGCGTCAGATCCGACAGGCGGCGGGCGTAGGCACGCAGATTGTCGGCGTCCTGGGCGCGCTGGTCGTCCGGGACGCTGCGGCCGAAGATCGGCACGATGCGCACCGGCTTTTCCCAGCGCCGCAAGGTGGACTTCGTCTCTCGCTGCACGAAGCGGCCGTTCTCGAGCTGATACTCGTCGTAGAGCGCGATGCGCTCGAAGTTGCGCGCAAGATCGCGCGGCCCGAAGGGGGTGTCCGGTCCTCCGCCGTCGGTGCGCAACAGCCCCTGCGCCAGAAGCCGCGCCTGGACGCCCTGGTAATAGCGGCCGAGGGCCGTCTCCTGTGGGGTGGGCGCCTTGCTTTCGGGCGTCTCGATCGGCGTGGGCGGTGGGGGCGGCGGCACGTCGCAGGCCGCCAGCGCGACAAGCGCGCCAAACGCCGCCATCCGGAACATAGCCCTTGCGCTCATTCCTGCCCGCCTCGTGCCTCAGGTGGGGGGCACGCTGGTGCCCGTGTTTGTACCTTCCTTGTCGCCCCGGGCCCGCGCCGCGGCAAGGGTATTCTTGAGTTCCTCCTCCATGCGGCGCAATTCGGCCTCGGCCTCGGCGCGCCGGCGCTTGCCTTCGTCGGCGATCGCAAGGCTTTCCTCGATCGTCGCGATCAGTTCGGCGTTGGCCTCCTCCACGGCCTTGATGTCGAAGACGCCGCGTTCCATCTCCTCGCGGACGGCACGGTTGGCCTGTCGCAGGTTCCGGGCGTTGGCCGTCAGAAGCTCGTTCGTCAGGTCGTTCGCCTCTCGGACCGCACCGGCCGCTTCGGACGACCGCTGGATCGTCACGGCCTGGGCCAGCTGGGTTTCCCAAAGCGGCACGGTATTGACGAGGGTCGAATTGATCTTCGCCACCAGCGACTTGTCGTTCTCCTGGACAAGGCGGATCGACGGCAGCGACTGCATCGTCACCTGGCGGGTCAGGCGAAGGTCGTGCACACGCCGTTCGAGATCGTCGCGCGCGGCGCGCAGGTCGCGCAGTTCCTGCGCGCGCATCACCTGTTCGTCCTGCGGCGCGTCGGCGACTTCCTTCTCCTTGGCGGGAATGACCTCCTCGTCAAGCTCGCGAAGCTTCTCTTCGCCGGCGGCGATGTAAAGCGCCAGCTCCTCGTAGAACTCGAGCGTCTTCTCGTAGAGCTTGTCGAGCGACTTGATGTCCTTCAGCAACTTGTGTTCGTGGCGCAGAAGGTTGTCGCTGATGTGGTCGATCTGGGACTGGACCTTCTCGAAGCGCGCAAGGAACTGGGCAAAGGGCGCCGCGCGGCCGGTGAGGCGTTCCCACCAGCTGCGCTTGCGCCGCACGTCGAGTTCCGAGACGGAAAAGCCGCGCAGCGTGGTCACGATCTCGCGCAGGGCGTCACCGGCCGGGCCGACGTCCTTGTTGCGGACGTCGGCCAGCATGGCCTGGCTGATGCGCTGAAGCTCGGATTGCGCCGGCGAGCCGAATTCGACGATGGTCGTTGTGTCGCTCAGGTCGATCTCGTCCATCCGGCGCCGGATTGCCTCGGCAAGGTCGGGCGGCGCCTCGGCCAGGGTCACGGGCTCGTCGGTCGGCTCGGGAAGGGCGACGGCGGTGATCGCCTCGATTTCCGTGGCATCTCTCGCTGCCCCGGTGCGGATTTCGTCGGACATGTCAACCTCCGTCCTCGTGTGTTCTCGTGGCGCCGTCGCGCGCAAGGCGCTCGCGCAGAAGCTCGATCTCGACGTCCAGATCGAGCCGGTCGTCTTCCAGAAGGCGCGTCGTCGCCGCCCCGAACCCCTCGGCAAGCTCGTCAAGGAGTTCGAGAAACTCGGCACGGGCCGCCGGATCGGGCGCCCTGTCGGCGATGGCGGCGTATTTCTCGGCCGCGGCGCGGGCGCTGTCGAGATAGACCGACAGGTGCTTGCGCGCCGCCGTCAGATCGCGCGGGTCGTCCTCGATCGTGTGCAGCATGGTCGTGACGGCGGCCTCGGCGCGTCCGGCGGCAGACAGGATGTCGGCATCGCCCGTCCGGCGCGCCGCGGCCAGAAGGGCCGAGAGGTTCCCTTCGGCCTCTTCCACGGCACGGCGGACCCGTTCGGTCTCGGCCCGGCCGGCGCCCTTCAGTCCCTTGTCGCGCATGGGGTCGAGGCCGAAGGCGGCAAGGTGGAGCGCTAGGGCGATCAACCCGTATCCGGCGGGCGTCCAGGCCGGCGTGCCCGGCGCGAATGCAGCGGCGGCCACGCCAAGGCCGGTCAGCACCGCACCGAAGATCTTGCGCGGGATCGCGGGGCGTCGGGCGATGCGGCGCGCGTGCCAGGCCTCTTCCGCCCGAAGTCCCTCGCGCGTCAGCCAGACCGCCAGTTCGAGCGCGGCGAAGGCGGCCAGGTGGCGTGCCATCTCGATGGGATCGCCCCCGAGCGCGCGGAAAAGAAGCGGCAGCGGAGCCACGGACAGGAACCACAGGCGCACGCCATGGCGGGCCGGGCGCCGGCGGGGCGCCGGCTGCGCCGCGTTCGCCGTCCGGCCGGCGTGCGGCGAGTATCTGGCCTCGTAGCGCGTTGCCATCACGTCGATCCGGAAAGCCAGCCCGCCGAGGCTGCAAGCACCAGGGCAAGCAGCACCAGGAAGGCCAGAAAGCGCAGGGTGCGTGCATGCATGTTGTCAACCGCTCCTGTCGCGGGCGAAGTGCCCGGCCGCAAATATAGGCGCTTGTGGGCGCCATATCCAACCGAAGGCCATGGCAATCGCTTCATTTGCCGCCTTTTGCCACCGCGCGCTCCTTCTCAAGCTTGCGCGCATAGCCCGACTGGATCACCTCGACCAGGACAAGGACGACCACCGAGAAATAGAAGGTCGTCTTCGACATGGGCAGAAGCGCATGGCCGAAGATGTGGATCTGAAGTGCCTCGTCGTGGGTCGCGTGGGCTGCGGCGGGACCGGCCTCGCCGAGAAGCACGACACCGACGATGAGAAGGATGAAAAGGCCAAGGACCTCGTACATGCGGTTCTTCTCGAGGAAGCGGCTGACGCTTTCGGCCATGAACAACATCGCCGCGCCCGAAAGCAGGATGGCGGCTGCGAGGATCGGGAACACCTTGGTGATCGCCAGCGCCGACAGGATGGAATCGAAGCTGAAGACCAGGTTCATGGCGACGATCATGGCCGTCACCTCGATGGCGGACTTGGGGGCGCGCGCCGAAAGCGGGGTGTCGAGGTGGTCGACCGACAGCATGTGGGCGATTTCCTTGACGGCGGTGTAGATTATGAAGATGCCCCCCAGAAGGAAGACAAGCGTGGCGAAGTTGACGCCCCCTTCAAGGACGCCCGTCCAGTCAAGGACGACGAAGGGCTCGGTCAGGCCGTCGAGAAGCCGGATCATGACGAAGAGAAGCACGACACGAAGCGCGACGGCGACGATGATGCCCCAGAACCGGACGGCGGCCTGGGAGCCGCGCGGTGCGCGCTGGCTTTCGATCGAGATGTAGAGAAGGTTGTCGAAACCAAGGACTGCCTGCAGGAAGCAGAGCATCAGAAGGTGGCCAAGGTTCTCGAGGGTGAAGAGTTCGGTCATGTCCTGTTCCGTGTCGTTCCGGGTGCCTCGGGGACCCGCTTTCCGGCACCGATAGGGTCACGAAACAGGGCGGCCGGCAAGGGGAATGGGGGCCGCCGCTTTCCCGTCGGCGCAGGCCACCCGATCGCACATGCGCGCCCGGCGTCGCGGCTCAGCCGGGTTTCCGGCGACTGACGCGGCGGCCGGCGCCGCGGTCCTTGCCGCCCTTCCCCGCGGCGGGTGCGTCAAGCCCCAACTGGTCGCGGACCACTTTCCGCCGGACCTCCTCGACCGCGCCCTTCGGCAGGTCGCCAAGCTGGAACGGGCCGTAGGAGACGCGGATGAGGCGATTGACGACAAGGCCCACCGCCTCCATCGCGCGGCGGATCTCGCGGTTGCGGCCTTCGCGGATGCCGACGGTCAGCCATGCGTTCGCACCCTGCTGGCGATCAATGGTGACATCCATCGGCTTGAAACGCTCGCCGTCGATCTCGAGCCCCTTGCGCAAGGGCTCGAGCATCTCGTCCGTCGGCCGTCCCTTGACCCGGACGCGATACTTGCGGACCCAGCCGGTGCTGGGCAGTTCCAGCCGGCGCTTGATCTCTCCGTCGTTGGTGAGAAGAAGAAGCCCCTCGGAATTGATGTCGAGCCGCCCGACCGGCATCACGCGCGGCATGTCGGGCGGGAGGATGTCGAAAATCGTTTTCCGCCCCTTCTCGTCACGGGCCGTCGTGACGATGCCGGTGGGCTTGTAAAGCCGCCAGAGGCGCGGCGGTTCGGGGGCCGCGATCGGGCGTCCGTCGACCTCGATGCGGTCGTCCGGCCCGACGTTGAGCGCCGGTGAGGTGATGACGGTGCCGTTGACGCTGACGCGGCCGGCTTCGATCAGCCGCTCGGCCTCTCGGCGCGAGGCGACACCCGCGCGCGACAGGACCTTGGCAATACGCTCGGCCTTCCGGGGCGCAGATGTCTTCTCGGGGCCGGGTGTGCCGGCGGGGGATTTCGTGCTCATGGTCATCCCTTATCGCGGCAGCGCTCCGGGAAAAAGGGCTTGCGTGCCATCCGGCGGCCGCGCATCACGGGGGCATGAGCCCGTTCCGAAGCTTCATGGAAGAGGCACTGGCCGAGGCGCGCGCGGCGGCCGAGCGCGCGGAAGTTCCCGTCGGCGCGGTTGTCGTCTCGCCGGCCGGCAAGGTGATCGCCCGCGCCGGCAACCGCACCCGAGAGCTTTGCGACCCGACCGCCCATGCCGAGATCCTGGCGATCCGCGCCGCCTGCGCCCGCGTCGGAAGCGACCGGCTGCCCGGCCATGACCTCTACGTCACGCTCGAGCCGTGCCCCATGTGCGCCTCGGCCATCGCCCTTGCGCGCATCGCACGGCTCTACTACGGCGCGGCCGACCCGAAATCCGGCGGCGTTGCGCATGGCCCCCGGATCTACACGCATCCGCAGCTGCATCACGTGCCCGAGGTCTATGACGGCATCCGCGCCGACGAGGCGGCGCGGCTCCTGCGGGCCTTCTTCGCCGAACGCCGCACCGGGACGGACCTGCCGGAAGGCTAGACCTCGATGGGGACGAGCACTTCCGGTTCGATCACCTCGACCCCCGGAAGGCCGGCCTTCAGCGCCTCGGCCGACTGCTCGAGGATCGGGAACGTGCGGTAATGACATGGGATGACCGTCCTGAAGTTGAAGAACTTCCGGGCGGCGTAGGCGGCGCGGCGCATGTCCATGGTGAAATAGCCGCCGGCGCAAAGGATGCCGATGTCGGGCTCGTGCAGTTCGGCAAAAAGCGCCATGTCGGCCATGACGTCCGTGTCGCCCGTGAAGTAGATGGTATGGCCTTCGCCTGCGATCATGTAGCCCGATTCCGTGCCCGTGTAGATCGGTCCTGTCCGGCCGGGCAGTGATGACGAATGCGCGGCGTTGACCATGGTCACGCGCGTCCCGCCCAGGTTCACGGTGCCGCCCTTGTTGAAGCCGATGCCCTCGATCCCCTCGGTGCTTTCCCACCATGTGACCAGGTCGTAGATGCCGGCGACCGGGATCCCGAGTTCGCGGGCGATGCCGACCGCGTCGGCGGTGTGGTCGGTATGCCCGTGCGAGACGAGGACGTGGGTCGCGCCCGCAATCGCCTCGGCCCGGCGCTCTTCGGGGAACATCGGGTTGCCGGTCAACCAGGGATCGACAAGGAGCACCTCGTCCCCGATTTCCAGGCGAAAGCCCGAATGTCCAAGCCAGATGATTCGCATGATTCCCTCCTCGGCTTGTGTCGCGCAGGGAAAGTCTAGCAGATGGCGCCACAGGGGGAACGCCGGCTCGTTCCCGCCCGTTCGGCCTGCGGGCGCTTGCGGGGCGCGGCCGGGGGCGCTAAACGCGGACGGGACCGGAAAACTGGAGAGACGCGATGTCCATCGATCTGGAGACGGCCCGCCGCGTGGCGCATCTTGCGCGCATTGCCGTCGATGACGACGATCTGCCGGCGCTGGCCGGAGAATTCAATCGCATCCTCGGGTTCATCGAGCAGCTGAACGAGGTTGACGTCAAGGGCGTCGAACCCATGACCTCGGTCACGCCGATGCGCCTCAAGCGACGGCCCGACGTCGTCACCGACGGCGGGTATCCCGAAAAGATCCTGGCGAATGCACCCGACGCGCGCGAGGGCTTCTTCGCCGTGCCGAAAGTGGTGGAATGATGTCCGAACTTTCCCGACTGACGATTGCCGAGGCGCGCGACCGCTTGCGCAAGGCCGAGATCACGGCCGTCGAACTGGCAGAGGCATGCCTGTCCGAAATCGAGGCTGCCGAACCCCTCAACGCCTTCGTGACGACCACGGCCGAGAAGGCCCTTGACCAGGCGCGCGCGGCAGATGCCCGCCTGCGCGCCGGGGATGCCCCGGCCATGTGCGGCATTCCGGTCGGCGTCAAGGATCTCTTCTGCACGGAAGGCGTGCGCTCTCAGGCGGCATCCTTCATCCTGAACGGCTTCCTTCCGCCCTACGAGTCGACCGTGACCCGCCAGCTCTGGGAAAGCGGGGCGGTGATGCTGGGCAAGCTGAACATGGACGAGTTCGCGATGGGCTCGTCGAACGAGACGAGCGTCTACGGGCCGGCCGTCAACCCCTGGCGGCGCCAGGGCGACGACACGGCGCTGACGCCGGGTGGCTCGTCGGGGGGCTCGGCGGCGGCGGTTGCGGCGGGGCTGTGCCTCGCGGCGACGGGAACCGACACGGGCGGCTCGATCCGCCAGCCCGCGGCGTTCACCGGCATCGTCGGGCTCAAGCCGACCTACGGGCGCTGCTCTCGGTGGGGGATCATCGCCTTCGCCTCTTCGCTCGAC
Organism: Alphaproteobacteria bacterium; assembly: GCA_003696705.1. Lineage (GTDB taxonomy): Bacteria > Pseudomonadota > Alphaproteobacteria > Rhodobacterales > Rhodobacteraceae > RFGD01. Next base: position 9,341 of record RFGD01000234.1, read on the forward strand.
CAGGCGGGGCCGATGACCCGGACGGTGCGCGATGCGGCGATCATGCTTGGCGCCATGGCCGGCCACGACCCCATGGATTCGACAAGCGCCGACGTGCCCGTGCCCGACTTCGAGGCCGCGCTGACCGGCGACATCCGCGGCAAGCGCATCGGCATCCCGCGCGAATACCGCATGGACGGCATGCCCGCCGAGATCGAGGCGCTTTGGCAGAAGGGTGCCGAGATGCTGCGCGACGCCGGTGCCGAGGTGGTGGACATCTCGTTGCCGCACACGAAATACGCGCTGCCGGCCTATTACGTCATCGCCCCGGCCGAGGCGTCGTCGAACCTCGCACGCTATGACGGGGTGCGCTATGGCCATCGTGCCAAGCTGGGCCCCGGCGACGGCGTGACCGAGATGTACGAGAAGACCCGCGCCGAGGGCTTCGGTGCCGAGGTGAAGCGCCGCGTCATGATCGGCACCTACGTCCTGTCGGCGGGGTTCTATGACGCCTATTACAACCGGGCGCGGAAGGTACGGGCCCTCATCAAGCGCGACTTCGATCAGGTCTTCGACGCCGGGATCGACGCCATCCTGACGCCGACGACGCCGTCTTCGGCCTTCCCGATCGGCGCCATGGCAGATGCCGACCCGGTGCAGATGTATCTCAACGACGTCTTCACGGTGACCGTGAACCTTGCCGGCCTGCCCGGCATCTCGGTGCCGGCGGGGCTCGACGCGGCGGGGCTTCCGCTCGGGCTTCAGCTCATCGGGCGGCCCTGGGCCGAGGGCGATCTTCTGAACGTCGCGGGCGTCATCGAGAAGGCTGCGGCCTTCGAGGCGGCGCCCCAGGTCTGGTGGAGGTCGTGATGTCCGTTTTCGGCCTGCGCCCCGTGATCTCGGCCGTGGCCCTTGCGGCGCTTCTGGCGGGTTGCGCGACGGTGCCGAACTCGGCGCCCGATGCGCGGAAGTCGAGCTTCGA
>RFGD01000235.1 GCA_003696705.1 Alphaproteobacteria bacterium
AAGAATGCCCGAATGATTGTAGGTGCCGTCGCCGAGGTTCTGGAAGACATGGCGCCGGGTCGAGAACGGCGCCTCGCCGATCCAGTTGGCGCCCTCGCCGCCCATCTGCGTGAAGCCAAGGGTGTTTCGGTCCATCCACTGGACCATGTAGTGACAGCCGATGCCGGCGTAGGCGCGCGCGCCCTCGGGAAGCCGCGTCGAGGTATTGTGCGGGCAGCCGGAACAGAACCACGGCTTGCGCTCGGCGATCTGGGGCGCGTTCTCGGCCTTCCGGGCCTCGGCGAGGCGCGCAAGACCGGCGCGCACGCCCTCGGTGTCGCGGCCCTCCTCGACCAGGATCTGGCCGATCCTTTCGGCGATCATCACCGGGTCGAGCGCGAAACGCGTCGGGAAAAGCTCGACCTGGCGGCCGTTTTCCCAGGTGTCGCCCTTGTGCCAGCCGTAGACGCGCCGCCCGCGCCGGTCGTCGAAGATCGCTTCCTTGACCTGAACCTCGATGAGCTTGCGCTTTTCCTCGACCACGACGATGAGTTCGAGCCCCTCGGCCCATTCGTGGAAGCTTTCCATGTCGAGCGGCCACGTCTGCGCCACCTTGTAGGTGGTCAGGCCAAGCCGCTCGGCCTCGGCGGCGTCGATCCCCAGAAGCTCGAGCGCGTGAACGAGGTCGAGCCAGTTCTTGCCGGCCGCGACGAAACCGATGCGCGCGCCCGGCCGGCCCCATACGCGCCGGTCGATGCGGTTGGCGCGGGCGAAGGCCTCGGCCGCGAAGCGCTTGTAGTCGATCATGCGCGCTTCCTGCTCGACCGGCGTGTCGACAAGGCGGATGTTGAGCCCGCCCGGCGGCATCTGGAACTCGGGCGTGACGAACTGCATGCGGTCAAGCCGGCCGTCGACGACGGCCGTCGCCTCGATCGTGTCCTTCATCGTCTTGAGCCCGACCCACACACCGGCAAAGCGCGACAGCGCCCAGCCGTAAAGGCCCAGATCAAGGATCTCCTGAACGCCGGCCGGGCTGACGACCGGCATGTAGGCATCGACCATGGCCCAGTCCGACTGGTGCAAGGTGGTCGAGCTTTCCCCCGTGTGGTCGTCGCCCATCGCCATCAGGACCCCGCCGGCCGGCGCCGTCCCCGCCATGTTGGCGTGGCGCATCACGTCGCCCGAACGGTCCACCCCCGGCCCCTTTCCGTACCAGAGGCCGAAGACGCCGTCGAAACGGCCCTCGCCGCGCAGATGTGCCTGCTGAGAGCCCCAGAGCGCAGTGGCCGCCAGATCCTCGTTCAGCCCGGGCTGGAACAGGATGTCGTTCTCGCGGAGAAGGGCTTCGGCGCGCGTCATCTGAAGATCGACCGCGCCAAGGGGCGAGCCGCGATAGCCGGTCACGTAACCCGCCGTGTTCAGCCCCGCCGCCCGGTCGCGGGCCTTCTGCATCAGCACAAGGCGCACCAGCGCCTGCGTGCCGTTCAGGATGACCGGCGACTTTTCGATGTCGAAGCGGTCCTCCAGGCGGAAATCCTGTGTGGACATGCGTTTCCTCCTCCCAGAAGTATACCGCAATATTAGGTCATTGCTTCTTACCTATAAAGCCCGGAATCGTTCAACTTCACGTTTGCAGCCGCGCAGGTCGCCCGTGTAGGTTCCGTTTCGGACGGCCCCACCGGAAGGACAGGGAATTTCGCGATGGACTGGGACAAGCTAAGGATCTTTCACGCCGTGGCCGAAGCCGGCAGCCTGACCCATGCCGGAGAGACGCTGCACCTGTCGCAATCGGCCGTCAGCCGGCAGATCCGCGCGCTCGAGGAAAGCCTGAACACCACCCTTTTCCACCGCCATGCGCGGGGACTGATTCTCACCGAACAGGGCGAGCTTCTCTATGACGCTACCAAGGCCATGGCCAAGCGCCTCGAGGCGGCCGAGGCGCGGATCCGCGACAGCAAGGAAGAGGTGTTCGGTCAGCTTCGCGTCACGACGACGACGGGGTTCGGCTCGCTATGGCTGGCGCCGCGGCTCAACGCGCTCTACCGGCGCTTTCCGCACATGAAGATCGACCTCATCCTTGACGAACGGGTGCTTGACCTGCCCATGCGCGAGGCCGACGTCGCCATCCGCATGAAAGAGCCGAGCCAGGCCGATCTGGTGCGGCGCAAGCTCATGGACGTGCGCATGCGCCTCTACGCCTCGCCCGAGTATCTTGCCAAGCACGGCACACCGGAACGCCCCGAAGACCTGTCACGACATCGTCTGGTCTGTCAGAGCACGACCGCAACCCAGGTCAGCGCCGGCGCCATGTTCGTGCGCGAGCTTCTGGCCCATGACGTGTCGTCGCTTCTGACGGTCAACAACTACTTCGGCGTCCTGCAGGGGGTCATCAACCACATCGGCATCGGCGTCCTGCCCGACTATCTGCTCGAGGACTTTCCGACCATGGTCCGAGTGCTGCCGGACCTTGAATCGAGAGAGATTCCGGTGTTTCTTGCCTACCCGGAAGAACTGCGGCAGTCCAAGCGCGTCGCCGCGTTCCGCGAATTCGTGACCGAGGAGATCTTCAGCCATCGCCGTCGCATGAAGGAAGCCGAAACCGCCGGGTGAGGCAGGCAAACATGCAACAGGTGCATAGCGGATATGCACCAACGAAGCCGGTCAGGACTTGAACCGGCCGGTTCACTGATTTATGTGGGGTGAAGGTCAGCGGACGCTATTTCCCGTTGACCTTACCTCCCTGTTGGACTTTGGCCGAGCTTTGCTCGGCCTTTTTTTTGGCCATCGGCCCGTTCGCCGCCGCCCGGCCCGACCGCATTCCGCGCGTCATCCTGCGGGGGCGGACCCCGCCCGGTCCCGCGCGCGACGGGCGCGACAGCCCCGCGTCTTTTCCCCGGCCGCACTTTGCCCTATGACAGCCCCGGATCCACCGAGGGGATGACATGCAGGAACCGAAGATCACCGACGAGATCGTGGCCGCGCACGGGCTGAAGCCCGACGAGTATCAACGCATCCTCGATCTTCTGGGCCGCGAGCCGACCTTCACCGAGCTCGGAATCTTCTCGGCGATGTGGAACGAGCACTGCTCGTACAAGTCGTCGAAGAAGTGGCTTCGCACGCTGCCGACCGAAGGGCCGCAGGTCATCCAGGGCCCCGGCGAGAACGCCGGTGTCGTCGACATCGGGGACGGACAGGCGGTCGTCTTCAAGATGGAAAGCCACAACCACCCCTCCTACATCGAGCCCTATCAGGGCGCGGCCACCGGCGTGGGCGGCATCCTTCGCGACGTGTTCACGATGGGCGCGCGCCCCATCGCCGCCATGGACGCCCTGTCCTTCGGAGAGCCGGACCACCCCCGCACGCCGCGCCTTGTCCATGGCGTCGTCGAGGGGATCGGCGGCTACGGCAACTGTTTCGGCGTGCCGAACGTCGGGGGCGAGACGCGCTTTCATGCCGCCTACAACGGCAACTGCCTTGTGAATGCCTTCGCCGCCGGGCTCGCGGATACCGACAAGATCTTCTACTCGGCCGCGTCGGGGGTCGGCATGCCGGTCGTCTATCTGGGCGCCAAGACCGGGCGCGACGGTGTCGGCGGGGCGACCATGGCCTCGGCCGAGTTCGACGAGACGATCGAGGAAAAGCGCCCCACGGTTCAGGTCGGCGATCCGTTCACCGAGAAGCGGCTTCTCGAGGCCTGCCTCGAGCTGATGGAAACGGGCGCCGTCATCTCGATCCAGGACATGGGCGCGGCAGGGCTGACCTGTTCGGCCGTCGAGATGGGCGACAAGGGCGATCTTGGCATCCGGCTGGATCTGGACCGAGTGCCGGTCCGTGAAGAAGGCATGACCGCCTACGAGATGATGCTCTCGGAAAGCCAGGAGCGGATGCTCATGGTCCTCAACCCCGAGAAGGAGGACGTCGCCCGACAGATCTTCGAGAAATGGGATCTCGACTTCGCCGTCGTCGGCGAGACCATCGCCGAGGACCGCTTCCTTGTCTTCCACGGCAACGAGCTGAAGGCCGATCTGCCGCTCAAGGCGCTCTCCGGCGAAGCGCCGGAATACGACCGGCCGTGGGTCGAACCGCCCGCGCCCGCGCCGCTCGGCGAGGTGCCCGAGGTCGATCCCGTCGATGCGCTGCGCATCCTCCTCGGCTCGCCCAACTACGCCTGGAAGGGCTGGATCTGGGAGCAATACGACACGTCCGTGATGGCCGACACGCTGCGCGGGCCCGGTCTGGGCGCGGGGCTGGTGCGCGTCCACGGCACCGACAAGGTCCTGGCCTTCACCGCCGACTGCACGCCGCGCTATGTCGCCGCCAACCCCGTCGAGGGCGGACGGCAGGCCGTGGCCGAAGCCTTCCGCAACCTGGTCGCGGCCGGCGCCCGCCCGCTGGCCACGACCGACAACCTGAACTTCGGCAACCCCGAAAAGCCCGAGATCATGGGCCAGTTCGTCGGCGCCATCAAGGGCATCGGCGAGGCGTGCCGCGCGCTCGACATGCCGATCGTTTCGGGCAACGTCTCGCTTTACAACGAAACCGACGGCGAGCCCATTCTGCCGACCCCGACGATCGGCGCCGTCGGCCTTGTCGCCCACATCGACGAGGTCATCGGCGCCCTGCCCGAGGACGGTCAGATCGCCCTGCTGGTCGGCGAGACGGCCGGCCATCTTGGCCAGTCGGCCCTGCTTGCCGAGGTCTTCAACCGAGAGGAAGGCGATGCGCCGCCTGTCGATCTCGAGGCCGAGCGGCGGAACGGCGAATTCGTCCTCGAAAACCGCGAGCTTGTCGCCGCCGCGACCGATCTTTCCGACGGCGGCCTTGCCCTTGCCGCCTTCGAGATGGCCGAGGCCGCGGGCATCGGCGTCACGATCGACGCCGACGGGTCGACCGCCTTCCTCTTCGGCGAGGATCAGGGCCGCTACCTTCTGGCCGCGGGCTTCGACCAGGCCGAGGCGCTGATGGTCCGCGCCGCCGAGGCCGGCGTGCCCATCCGCGCGGTCGGCCGCTTCGGCGGTGACACCGTCCGGCTGGGCGAGGCCGAGGCGCCGCTGGCCGAACTCTCGGACATCTACCGCAACACCTTCGCGCGGCTGTTCGGGGATCCCTGATCCGCCGGACGGCGCCGGCACGCGCGGCACCGGCCGCGGCGACCGGCCCGGCCGCCCCGACCGGCCCCGAGAGCGGGCCGCGCAGGCTGCCCGCCCCCGGCGCAGGGCGGCCTTGCGCCCCCTCGCCGCCCACTCTACATCATTGACGACAGCAACAAGGACAGGAACCGCGCCATGGCAATCACCGCCCAGGAGATCGAGGACCTCATCCGCGCCGCGTTCCCAAACGCCCGGATCACCATCACCGATCTTGCCGGTGACGGGAACCACTATGCGGCCGAGGTGATCGACGAAAGCTTCCGGGGCATGAACCGTGTCCAGCAACAGCGTGCCGTCTATGCCGCGCTGAAGGACAAGATGGCCGGGCCCAACGGCCAACTTCACGCGCTGGCGCTCACCACGCGCGCGCCGGACTGAGGGGGGCGGCGTGATCGCGGCGCTTCTCCTCTTCTCGGCGATCACGCTGGCGCTCGGCATCGCCGTCGCCGTCTGGCGGGCCCGATCGGAACGGCGCCATGGCCTTTTCCCGGGCACCGAACCCGGAGAGGGCGACCACATCATCGACAATGGCTACATCTCGGGCGGACCCGGGGGCGGCCACCCGACGATCACCCGGGTCACTCGCGACCCGCAGCGCTATGCCAGGGCCTTCGTGCCCCGGCGCAAGGAAAAGGACAAGTAACCATGACCACGACCTCCACCGAGACGCTCGAGCGTATCCGCGAAATCGTCACCGGCAACGACGTCGTCCTGTTCATGAAGGGCACCAAGATGATGCCGCAGTGCGGGTTCTCGTCGCGCGTGGCCGGCGTGCTCAACTACATGGGTGTCGATTTCAAGGACGTGAACGTCCTTGCGGACGAGGAAATCCGTCAGGGGATCAAGGACTTCTCGGACTGGCCGACGATCCCGCAGCTTTACGTGAAAGGCGAGTTCATCGGCGGCTGCGACATCGTCACCGAGATGACGCTGTCGGGCGAGCTCGACACCCTCTTCGAGGAAAAGGGCATCGCCTTCGACAAGGAAGCGGCCGACCGCATCCGCGAGGCGAACGCCTGAGGACGGCCGGCCCGCCGGGAGCCGCGGCGCGGCTTGCCGTTGGCCTCGGCCGGGCGGTTCCGGGAAAGCCCGACAGGCACGAACGCGAAAGGGCGCGGCAGCTGCCGCGCCCCTTTTCGTCGCCGTGGCCGGCGTCACGATCGAAGGCCCCGATCGCGGGACCCCGGCGCGGCCCACAGGGAAGGCCCGTGGCAAAGACCCCGGGTGAAGGCTTGTGGTGACGGCCGGGCGCCCCGGCCCGATCAGCCGCCCGCGGTTCCGGCTACGCGTTCCTCGGCCTCTTCGGCAATCGCTTCGGCCCGGGCGGCAATCTCGGCGAGGCTGTCGACCAGGGCCGGCGGGATGACCGGGACCTCGACCGCCTCGGGTTCGGGGGCGGTGGTCCGGCTCATCTCCTCGATCAGACGCTCTTGCTGGGTCAGCCGGTTCTTGAGGGCCCGCACCTCGTCCTCGAGCCCCGCGGTCTTGTCGGCAAGCATGAGGCCGGCCATGAGCAGCATGCGCGGTTCGGGCAGGCGCCCGATCTGCTCGAGCAGCGCCGTCGCCTCGGCGTCGAGGAGCGCGGCCGCGGTGCGCAGGTAGCCCTCTTCGCCGTCCTGGCAGATGATGGTGAAGTCGCGCCCGCCGACGCTGATCGTCACTTCAGGCATTTCCCACCTCCTTCACCAGCGGCTCAAGCTCGCCCAGGATGCGGTTCATCTCCTCGATCTCGGAGCGGCGCTCCTGCTCGAGCCGGCGCAGATCCTCGGCCAGGGCGTCGCGCTCGGCGCGCAGGCTCTCGACCTCCTCGGCCAGGACGTCGCGGTCGGCGGCCAGGGCCTCGATCCGCTTTTCGAGCCGCGTGACAAGGGTCTGGTGGCGCGCGCCGATCCCCTCGAGCCGCTCGGTCAGTCGCCGGTTCAGCGCCTCGGCGTCGGCAAGCTGTTCGCGCAGGGCCTCGACCTCTTCCCCGGCGGCCACGCCCGCCGCGCCGCCGGCCGGCAGCGCCTCGACGGCGGCACCGATACGGTCCAGCGCCGATCGGATCCGGCGCTCGAGCTCCGCGATTTCTGCCTCTGGCGTCTCTGTCATCGTCACCCTTCCTGCAGTCACCCGTCAACGGCGGCCATGGCGGCC
>RFGD01000236.1 GCA_003696705.1 Alphaproteobacteria bacterium
CGATCGAGGATCGGCAAGCCGTTCTGGTCCTTGATCGTGACGATCGAGCGGGCGAAGCGGTTTTCGGCCCAGGCACGGGCGGCGCGCTTCTGGCTTTCGACGGCCAGGGCGTCGGCTTCGTCGCGGGTGATCCCGTATTCGGTCGCGATGATGTCGGCCGAAATGCCCTGCGGGACGAAATAGGTCTTCATCGCAAGCGACGGATCGACCGCGATCGCCGCGCCATCCGACCCCATGGGCACGCGGCCCATCATCTCGACCCCGCCGGCGATATAGCCGTCGCCGGCGCCGCCGCGCACCTGGTTGGCCGCGATGTTCACGGCCTCGAGGCCGGAGGCGCAGAAGCGGTTGATGGCCAGGCCGGGGATACGCTCGTCCAGATCAGAGAGAAGGACGGCCGAGCGGGCAAGACAGCCGCCTTGCTCGCCGATCTGGGTGACGTTGCCCCAGATCACGTCCTCGACAGCGTGGCCGTCAAGGTTGTTGCGCTCTTTCACGGCATTCAGGATCTTGGCAGACAGCGACACCGAGGTGACTTCGTGCAGCGCGCCGTCCTTGCGGCCCTTGCCCCGCGGGCTGCGCACGGCATCATAGATGTAGGCTTCGGTCATAAGTCGTTTCCTCTGCTTTGCGTCGTCGTTTCGTCATCAGGCCCGGTCGGCAGGGCTGCCGGGCATCATTTCATAGGGGTGCTTCCAGCCGGGCAGCGCCTCGATCCGCGAAAGCCAGCGGTCGATGGCCGGCCAGTCCGCCCGGTCGAAGCCGAAGGGTTCGGGGTAGAAGAGGTAGCCGCAGCAGGCAAAATCGGCGAGCGTCGGCGCATCGCCCACCATCCAGCTCTGCCCCTCAAGGTGGCGTTCGAGGGTCTTCCAGGCCGCGCCAAGCCGCCCGCCGAGCCAGGCGATCACCGGCTCGGGCCGTTTCTCGGGCGGCAGGAAGTTCATCAGAAAGCGCCGCGTGCCGGCCTGGGACGAAAGCTTGTGGTTGTCCCAGAACATCCAGCGCAGGACCTCGTGGCGCTCTGTCGCGTCGTTTCCAAGAAAGCGACCGGTCTTCTCGGCGGCCCAGATCTGGATCACGCCGGACTGGGTCAGCACCTCGCCCTCGTCGGTTTCGAGGACGGGGACCTCGCCCATCTCGTTCAAGGCAAGGAACTCGGGGCTGCGCGTGGCGCCGTGGAAGAAGTCGACGAACACCGGCTCCCATTCCACACCGGCCATCGTCAGCGTGAGCGCCGCCTTGTAGGCGTTCCCGCTTTCGCCGAAACAGTAGAGGCGCGCCGTCATGACTTGCCCTTTCCCCAGGTTTTCAGGTCCGCCGCCCCGGCGCTCAGCGCTTGCGCGCCTCGAGCTCGGAATTGAACAGCCGAAGGCGGTGGGTCAGGTTTTCGTGGTCGATCACGCTCGAGAAGTTCTCGAAGAGGAAGGAGAGCGCCTCGCCCTCGTCGAGCCCGGCCTCGGCCGCGAAGCGGCGCAAGCGCCGGTAGCCGTCCTCGGTCATCGCGACGTTGAACCGCCGTGTCAGACGAAAGCGCTTCGGCATCCCTCTTTCCTCCCTGTGGTCGCCCGGCTCAGTGATCGAAGGCCTCGGGGTCGAGCGCCATCACCGGCGCCGCCCCGGTCTTGATGCGGGCAAGGTGCGCGCCGACGGCCGGCAACTGGCGCGCCATGTAGTAGCGCCCCGTGGCAAGCTTGGCCTTCAGGAACGCCTCGTCGCCGCCCCCGGCCTCGAGCCCCTCGAGCGCCGCGCGGGCCATGTGCGTCCACATGTAGCCAAGGCAGACGTGGCCCATCATGTGCATGAAGTCGTAGGACCCGGCGAGCGCATTGTGCGGGTTCTTCATGCCTTCGGCCATGAAATACATGCCCGCTTCCTGAAGGGCCTTCGACGCCGCCTTCAGCGGATCGAGGAAGTCCGCCTTCAGCGCGGCGTTGCCCTCGTTTTCCTTGATGAACCGCTTGATCATCTCGAAGAAGGCCATGGTGTGCCGACCGCCGTCCTGGCCGAGCTTGCGGCCCACGAGGTCGAGCGCCTGGATGCCGTTCGCACCCTCGTAGATCATCGTGATGCGGGCATCGCGGACGAACTGCGACATGCCCCATTCCTCGATGTAGCCGTGGCCGCCGAAGACCTGTTGGGCCTGGACCGTCGCCTCGAAGCCCTTGTCGGTCAGAAAACCCTTGATGACCGGCGTCATGAGCGAGATGAGCCCGTGGGCGTCGCCATCCTCGGCCCGGATCGAGCGGTCGATGAGGCTTGCCCCCCAGAAGGCGAAAGCGCGCGCCCCTTCCACGAAGCTCTTCTGATCCATGAGCATGCGGCGCACGTCCGGGTGGACGATGATCGGATCTGCGGGGCCCTCGGGGTTCTTCGGGCCGGTGACGTCACGGCCCTGAAGCCGGTCGCGGGCATAGGCCAGCGCGTTCTGATAGGCCGTCTCGGCGACCGCGTAGCCCTGAAGGCCGACGCCGATTCGCGCCTCGTTCATCATGGTGAACATGGCGCGCATGCCCTTGTGCAGTTCGCCCACCAGATAGCCCGTCGCCCCGTCATAGTTCATGACGCAGGTGGCATTGCCGTGAATGCCCATCTTCTCTTCGATCTTGCCGCAGGAAAGGGCGTTGCGTTCGCCCAGGCTCCCGTCCGGGTTCACGAGGAACTTCGGCACGATGAAAAGCGAAATGCCCTTCGTCCCCGGCCCGCCGCCCGGCGCCTTGGCAAGGACGAGGTGGATGATGTTCTCGGTCAGGTCGTGCTCGCCGGCCGAGATGAAGATCTTCTGGCCGGTGATCCGCCAGGTGCCGTCCTCGGCCGGTTCGGCCTTCGTGCGCATGATGCCAAGATCGGTGCCGGCGTGCGGCTCGGTCAGGTTCATGGTGCCCGACCATTCCCCGGCCACCATCTTCGGCAGGTAGATGCGCTTCAGCTCGTCCGAGGCGTGGGAGTGGATGGCGTTGATCGCCCCATGCGTCAGGCCCCAGTACATGTTGAGCGCCATGTTGGCCGAGACGAAGGCCTCGCCCACGGCCGTGCCGAGAAGGTAGGGCATGCCCTGACCCCCGTACTCGGGGTCGAGGTCCAGCCCGATCCAGCCGCCGTCGCGAATCTGGTCATAGGCCTGCTTGAAACCCGTCGGCGTGCGCACGACGCCGTTCTCGAGCCGGCATCCCTCGGTGTCGCCTGTCTGGTTGACCGGGTGAAGCACTTCCGACGCGATCTTGCCGGCTTCCTCGAGCACGGCGGCGGTGAAGTCGCGGTCCATCTCGGCATAGCCCGGAATGTCCTGCTCGGAGACGCGCAGAACGTCGTGAAGCAGGAACTGCATGTCCCTCGCGGGGGCGGTATAGGTGGTCATCGGATCCCTCCTCGTGCGGCTATTCAGCCGCCTTCTTTTCCTGGTTCATCGAGCGCAGCATCTGCTCGCCCCATTCGATCTGGGCGCGCAGATCGGCGATGGCCGCGTCCAGCTCGTCGCGCTGGGCCTCCATCTCGGCCAGATGCTTGCGGGCGACCTCGTAGGTGCGGGCAAGCTGCGTGGCCTGGCTGTCGCCAAGGTCGTAGAGGTCCAGAAGCTGGCGGATTTCCTCGAGCGTGAAGCCGAAGCGCTTGCCCCGCAGGATGAGTTTCAGCCGCGCGCGATCGCGGCGCGTGTAAAGGCGCTTCTGGCCCTCGCGGATGGGCGAGATGAGTTCCTTCGACTCATAGAAGCGAAGCGTGCGCGGCGTGACGTCGAACGCCTCGCACATCTCGCGTATCGTCATGAGCTTGGCAGTCAATTCCGGTGTCCTCCGATGGGCCGAAAGCTCGGCTTCCCGGCCCCGTATCTACACCGGAACTTTACGTTTACGTAAACGAAACGTCACGTCACGATCGCGCGGGCGCGTCACGACGGCGTGTGTCAGAGCTGACGCGCCACGTCGTCGCGAAGCCGCTTCAGCTCTTCGCGGGCCTCGACAAGCTCGTCGATGCGCGACTGCAGTTCGCCCAGCTGCCGATCGGCCAGTTCGACCCACTTTTCCATTTGCAGCCGCCCTTCGGGGTCGGCGTTGTAAAGCTCGAGCCACTGCCGGATTTCCTCGAGCGAGAAGCCGAACTTGCGGCCCCTGAGAATGAGGGTCATGCGCGCAATCTCGCGCGGGCCATAATACCGGGCACGGCCTTCGCGCTCGGGCGAGAGAAGTTCGATGTATTCGTAATAGCGAAGCGTCCGGGGCGTGACCCCGAAGCGTTCGCACATTTCCTTGAAGCCCAGTCGCTGTTCGGTCATGAACGGCCTTCGCTCCTGATGCAGCCCCGCGTCCCTCGACCCCCGGCAAGAATGGTGAAGTTTTACCGATCTGCAAGGGGCACGGCCCGAAAAGTGGCATGCCGGTGCGCATTGGGCCTTGAAACCCCGCGCCGATGCCGGGGATACAGAAACCGCGCACGAGCGGCAACAGGCAAGGAGGTCCGCCATGGAAGACGCCAAGGCACGCGTGGCGCGCCAGTTCATCGAGGCGATACCCCATTCGAAGGCGCTGGGCATGCGCCTAGACGCGCTCGATGCCGGTGTCGCGGTCATCTCGATGGACTGGGACCCGCGCTTCGTCGGCGACCCGCAGACCGAGGTCATTCACGGCGGCGCCGTCTCGGCGCTCATGGACACCTGTTGCGGCGCGGCGGTCATGAGCCACCCGTCGGCACCGGCGTCTACGGCGACCCTTGATTTGCGCATCGACTACATGCGCCCCGCGACCCCGCGCCAGCGCATCACGGCCCGCGCCGAGTGCCATCACGTGACGCGGACCGTGGCCTTCGTTCGCGCCGTCGCCCATGACGAGGATGCGGACCGGCCCGTCGCCATGGCTTCGGGGGCCTTCACGGTCGAACCGTCGTCGGGGCGCGGCCGATCGCGGGAGAAGGGGGACACGCAATGAGCCGCCGTCCGCCGGAACCCGTCCAGGCCGTCAAGAAGCGCCGCGACGCCGCCCTTTCGGCGCTCGTTCAAAGCGTTCCCTATGCCGGCTTTCTCGGTATCTCGTTCGATCGGCGGGGTGACGAGCTCACGGCCGTCATGAGCTTCGACGAAAAGCTGATCGGAAATCCGTTCCTGCCCGCGCTGCACGGTGGGGCGACGGCCGCGTTCCTTGAGGTCACGGCGATCATCGAACTTGCCTGGTCGCTCGTCTGGGAAGAGATCGAGACCGGGCTTCACGGTGCCGACGGGATGGACCCGATGCGGGTCATCCAGATGCCGAAGACCATCGATTTCACGGTCGACTACCTGCGTTCCGGCCTTCCGCGCGATGCCTATGCCAGGGCGCGCGTCAATCGCTCGGGTCGGCGCTATGCCAGCGTTCACGTCGAGGCGTGGCAGGACAATCGCGCGCGGCTGTTCGCGCAGGCGACGGGGCATTTCCTGATGCCGCGCCGGATCGGAAAGGACTGAGCCCATGGCAAGGCCGTCCCGGCCCGCGTCGGACCTCACGCACCGCCGCGTCCTCTCGATTGCGCTCCCGATCGTCGTCTCGAACGCGACGGTGCCGATCCTCGGGCTCGTGGATACGGGCGTGGTCGGCCAGCTCGGCCAGGCCGCCCCGATCGGCGCCGTCGGGATCGGCGCCATGGTGCTGACGGCGGTCTACTGGATGTTCGGCTTCCTGCGCATGGCGACGACCGGCCTGGCCGCGCAGGCCCTGGGGGCAGGCGACCGCGCCGAATATGCGGCCTTACTTGTGCGCGCGCTCCTGGTCGCGGTTGCGGGCGGTCTTGCCCTTGTCGCGTTTCAGCTTCCGGTCTTCGGCGTCGCCTTCGCGGTGGCGCCGGCTTCGGCCGAGGTCGAGGCGATGGCGCGCGATTACATGGCGATTCGCGTCTGGTCCGCGCCCGCGGCCATTTCCGTCTACGGGATCACGGGCTGGCTGATCGCGGCCGAGCGTACGCGCGCCGTCCTTGCCCTTCAGGTGTGGATGAACGGCCTCAACATCCTTCTCGACGTCTGGTTCGTCCTTGGCCTCGGGTTCGGGGTCGAGGGGGTGGCGATCGCCACGGCCATCGCGGAAACGTCGGGGGCGGCGCTCGGGCTCTGGTTCTGTCGCGACGCCTTCCGGACGCCGGGCTGGAACGATCTGGCGCGTATCCTCGACCGGGCGGCGCTGGCGCGAATGGCGGCCGTGAACCGCGACATCTTCCTGCGCTCGATGCTGCTGCAGGCGGCCTTCGTGTCGTTCCTGTTCCTTGGGGCGCGCTGGGGGGACGTGACGCTGGCGGCCAATCAGGTCCTTCTGCAGTTCCTCCACGTCACCGCCTACGCGCTCGACGGCTTCGCCTTCGCGGCCGAGGCGCTGGTCGGCCAGGCCTTGGGTGCGCGTCAGCGCGCGGCGCTTCGCCGAAGTGCCATCCTGACGGGCGTCTGGGCCGTCGGCATATCCGTCGGGCTTGCCGTCTGCTTCGCGCTCTTCGGCGGCATGCTGATCGACGTGATGACCACGGCGCCCGATGTGCGGGCCGCCGCGCGGGCGTATCTTGGCTGGATGGTGCTGGCCCCGCTCGTCGGCGTGTGGTCCTGGATGCTGGACGGCGTCTTCATCGGCGCGACGCGGGCCCGCGACATGCGCAACATGATGGCCGTCAGCTTCCTCGGCTATGTCGCCGCGGTCGCCGTTCTGGCGCCGCCCTTCGGCAATCACGGGCTCTGGGCCGCGATCCTCGTGTTCTTCGCGCTCCGCGCCGCGACGCTGGCGCTGCGCTATCCCTCGCTCGAGGCGTCGGCCAGCGCCTGAGGTCCCGCGTCACAGGATCTCGAGGACGGCCTCGGGCGGGCGGCCGATGGCGGCGGTGCCGTTGGCGATGACGATGGGGCGTTCGATCAGGATGGGGTTGGCGGCCATGACCTCGGCCACCTCGGCGTCTGGCATCTCGGCCGAGAGGCCGTGCTCGGCGAAGGCCGCCTCGCCGCGGCGCGCAAAGTCGATGGGCCGGCGCCCGAGCATGCGTGCCACTTCAAGGATCTCTGCAGGGGCCGGTGGCGTCTTCAGATAGAGACGCACCTCGGGTTCGATGCCGCGCGCCTCGAGAAGCGCCAGCGTGGCGCGGGATTTCGAGCAGCGCGGATTGTGCCAGATGGTGACGCTCACAGCCACTCCTCCGTTCCAGTGCCGACCGCTTCGGCGACATTGGCAAAGCCGTTCTCGGCAAGGATGCGGTCCAGATCGTGCACGATGCGCTGGACCAGCGAAAGACCACGATAGGCGAGAGCCGAGTAAAGTTGCACGGCGCTTGCGCCCGCGCGGATCTTTTCGAATGCCTGCGCGCCGCTTGCGATGCCGCCGACGCCGACAAGCGGGACCTTGCCGCCCGTCAGCCGCGCCAGGCGGGCAAGGGTGCGCGTCGACATCTCGAAGAGCGGCGCGCCGGACAGGCCGCCCGCCTCTTCGGCCACGGGGCCGCTGACCCCCGGGCGCGAAAGGGTCGTGTTCGTCGCGATCACGCCATCGATTCCGGACGACACCGCGACCTTCGCGATGGCGCCCAGTTCGTCCAGCCCGAGATCGGGCGCGATCTTGAGAAAGACCGGCACCGGGTGCGCCAGTGCGTCGCGCGCGGCAAGGACGTCGGCCAGAAGCGCCGACAGCGCCTCGGGGCCCTGCAGTTCACGCAACCGTTCGGTGTTCGGAGAAGAGACGTTGACAGTCGCGAAGTCGATCGCCCCGGCGCAGTGGCGCAGCACCTCGACGTAATCGGCCATGCGGTCGGGGCTGTCCTTGTTGGCCCCGAGGTTGAGCCCGACGGGCACCCGGGCCTGCCCGCGCCGGCGCACCTCGGACAGGCGGCCGCAGACGACCTCCATCCCTTCATTGTTGAACCCGAAGCGATTGATGACGGCGCCCGCTTCGGGAAGGCGGAAAAGCCGCGGACGCGGATTTCCGGGCTGCGGCCTTGGCGTCACGGCGCCCACTTCCAGAAAGCCGAAGCCGGCGCGCGACAGGGCGGGCACCGCCTCGGCATTCTTGTCCATGCCGGCGGCAAGGCCGACGGGGTTCGGCAACTCCATCCCGGCAAGCCGCGTGGCCAGCCGCTCGGACGTGATCGGCCCCGGCAATGGCAGCGGCACATGGCGAAGTGCCGCAATCGTCAGCCGGTGCGCCCGCTCGGGGTCCATGCGGTGGAGGATGGCCAGCGCGGCCCGCTCGACAATGCTCAAAGCACGCCCTCCGGGAAGACATGGCGCCCGTCCGGGCCAAGGGGCAGGCGGGCCTTGAAAAGCACTTCGTGGATGCGAAGGGGGCGGTAGAGATGGGGGAAGAGATCGCCCCCGCGCGATGGCTCCCAGCGAAGGGCGTCGCCCAGGTCTTCGGCGTTGACGGCCACAAGGACCAGCCCGTCTTCATCCGCGAAATGCCTGGCCGCCGTCTCGGCCACCTGCCGGCCGGTCGAGAAGTGGATGAACCCGTCGGCAAGATCGACCGGTGCCCCCTCGGTCTCGCCCCTGGCCACGAAGGCGCCCCATTCGGGCGCGCGGAAGATCTTGTAGATGATCATGCCCCTCAGATGCTGTGCGCGCGGGCGCTCGTCAACCGCGGCCCGGGCGGGTCGGGCGGGTTGTCGCCCCGCTGCAACGCAATGGGCGGGGGCCGGGCCGGGCTTGCCCCTGCGGCATCTTTGACAGGGCGGGGGGTTGGCATGGATGATGGCGCCACCAACACGGAGGTAAGACGATGTTTCCCAGGGTTCTTGGCGCAGTTGCGGTGCTTGGCCTGTCTGCCGGTGCGGCGGCGGCCGACTATTCGCTGACCATCCTGCACACGAACGACTTTCATTCCCGCTTCGAGCCGATCTCGAAATACAACTCGGGCTGTTCCGAGGAATCGAACGCGGAAGGCAAGTGCTTCGGCGGTTCGGCGCGGCTGATGACGGCCATCACCGAGGCGCGCCGGCGCTCCAACAACACGGTCCTTTTCGACGGGGGCGACCAGTTCCAGGGCTCGCTGTTCTACACCTATTACAAGGGCAAGGTGGCGGCCGAGATGATGAACCGCATGGGCTATGACGCCATGACGGTCGGCAACCACGAATTCGACGACGGCCCCGAGGTGTTGCGCGGCTTCATGGATGCGGTCGACTTTCCGGTCCTGATGTCGAACGCCGACGTCACGCAAGAGCCGCTCCTGGCCGAAAGGCTTCCCAAGTCGGTGGTCATCGAGCGCGGCGGCGAGAAGCTGGGCCTCATCGGCCTGACGCCGATCGACACCGACGAGCTGGCGAGCCCGGGCAAGAACATCACCTTCACCGACCCGGTTCCCGCCGTTCAGGCGCAGGTGGACAAGCTGACGGCCGAGGGCGTGAACAAGATCATCGTGCTCAGCCACTCGGGCTACGAGGTCGACAAGCGCATTGCGGCCGAGACGACGGGTGTCGACGTGATCGTCGGCGGGCATTCGCATTCGCTTCTGTCGAACACCAGCGACCGCGCCGAGGGGCCGTATCCGACCATGGTCGGGAACACGGCGATCGTGCAGGCCTACGCCTACGGCAAGTTCCTGGGCGAGCTCAACGTCACCTTCGACGACGAAGGCAACCTGATCGAGGCGAAGGGCGAGCCGCGGATCATGGACGCAGCCGTGACCGAGGACGGTGCCGTCAAGGCCCGCATCGGCGAACTGGCCGTGCCGCTCGAGGAAATCCGCAACCGTGTCGTGGCCGAGGCCGGCACGCCGATCGACGGCAAGCGCGAGCACTGCCGGCTCGAGGAATGCGAGATGGGGAATCTCGTCGCCGATGCGATGCTGGACCGCGTGCGCGCGCAGGGGATCCAGATCGCCATCCAGAACGGCGGCGGTCTGCGCGCCTCGATCGACGCGGGTCCCGTCACGATGGGTGAGGTGCTGACGGTGCTGCCGTTCCAGAACACGCTTTCGACCTTCCAGGCGAAGGGCAGCGTGATCCGCGCCGCGCTCGAGAACGGGGTGAGCCAGGTCGAAGAGGTGAAGGGGCGTTTCCCCCAGGTGGCCGGCCTGCGCTTCGTGTGGGACCCGTCGGTGGCGCCGAACGCAGGGCGCATCGTCTCGGTCGAGGTGCGCGAGAACGGCGCCTGGGTGCCGCTTGA
>RFGD01000033.1 GCA_003696705.1 Alphaproteobacteria bacterium
AGGATTGCGGTTTTCGATCTCGCCCTCGCCGGGGATCCACTCCCCGGCAACGAAATTTCTGTTCAGCTCGCCCATGCTCTGCCCCGGTTACGAGAATTCGGGGGCCAGTATGGACTTGCCGCTCCATATCAATCAAATTCAAACTGTTTAACCGGATTTCAGGATTTCTGACATATGACGATCAAGATCGAGATGCTTCGCTGCTTTGCCACGGTGGCGCAGACGGGCAATCTGGCCGAGGCCGCCGAGCGGCTTGGCCGCACGCAGTCGGCGATCTCGATGACGCTCAAACAGCTCGAGGCGCATCTGGGCAAACGGCTGTTCGAAAGCGACCGCAAGAACCGGCTGACCCCGCTGGGCGAGCATGTGTTCGAACTGGCGCAGGCCCAGCTCAGGCAGTTCGATTTCACGGTGCATGCCATCGAAACCTCGGCCAGCTCGCCCGAGGGTGTGATACGGGTGGCCTCGATCCCGTCGATGGCGCGGTCGGTGTTTCCGCGCACGATCCAGACCCTGACGGCGCAGTATCCGGGCCTGCGGGTCGAACTGCGCGACGCCGACAGCCAGCAGGTGACCGACGCGCTCTTGCGCGGCCAGGCCGACATCGGCATCGTGTCCGGCGCGCCCCGGCTGAACGGCATCCGCCAGACCGAACTGTTCTCGGACCGTTTCGGGCTGATCTGCGCGCGGGATCACCCGCTTGCCCGGCAGGAGCACCGGCCGACACTGGCCGAGGTCACGTCGCAAGGCTTTCTTGGCAACAACCTCTACACCATCATTGAAGACGACGCCGTCAGGAAAGCGGTCGAAGGGGCGCGTGTGACGGTCCCGAACACGCTGTCACTGATCGCGATGATCCGCAGCGGGCTGTGGGTGACGATCCTGCCGTCGTCGGTGGTCGATTTCCTGCCCGACGAACTGCTCTTTCGCCGGATCGAGGGGCTATCGGCGCGCCGTCAGGTCAGCATGCTGATGCGTGAGAAAACGATGTTCCCCGAGTTGGCCGAAGCCTTCTGGGACGAGGTGAAGGCGCTGGACTGGGAGGGGCGCGAACGCGCCGTCGAGGCGAGCGGATAGACCGCCCATCAGGGGCAAGCGGGGTCCGGTTCCGCCGTCGTCCCCGCGTCGGCGGTCGTGGTCAGGCGGAATGCGTCCTGGAGGCGCGCGTCGCTGTCGTCGTCACAAGGGGCCCCGTCCGAGCCCTCCGATCCGGGCGTCCGGCACCAGGGCCGGACCCCGGCGGTCTTTCGCGGGCCCTTGCCGAAGGTCTTCCGGCGTGCGGCCGCCTGATGGTCGTCGGTGGAACGTGACATGTCTTCGGGCTTCCGGACCAGCTTCGGCTTTGCCCGGGGAAGTCCGGCTCAGGCAGGCAGGCGCCGGGCCTCTCCGAAGCTCACAAGCCGTCGTCGGGTCTCATCCCAAAGTGCCAGGCGGGCGCAGGAAAGGCTCTGGCCAATCGTGATGCGGCCGACGTCTGCCAGTTCGCCATGATCGCGCAGGACTTCGGGCAGGCGATAGAAGGGAATGCGGCTTGCCAGGTGGTGGACATGGTGGATGCCGATATTCGCCGTGATCCACCGCAGGACGGGCGGCAGGTCGTAATGCGAAGACCCGTGGAAGGCCGCGTCCTGCACGGCCCAGCCGTCGTCGTGGTCCCAGGTCGTGTCCTCGAACTGATGCTGCACGAAGAAGAGCCACATGCCGGCCGAGGCCGCAAGGAGCATCATCGGCAGGTAGGTGAACAAGAGGACGTCCTTGCCGCCCGTCAGATAGAGCCCCACCAGGAGGCCAAGGATCGCGGCATCGGTGCCAAGCGCGCTTGCCCAGTCGCGCCAGTGCGCCCCCGAAAGCTTCGCGGGAAGGCGGTTCCGCAGGAAGAAGACGTAGAACGGGGCGATGGCAAAAAGCACCAGCGGATGGCGCACAAGGCGATAGCGCAGGCGCCCCAAGGCGGAAAGCGCGCGATATTCCCGAACCGTCAGGGTGGGGATGTCTCCGGTCCCGCGGCGTGCAAGGTTTCCGGTCGTGGCGTGATGGGTCGCATGCGATTGGCGCCAGACGCGATAGGGCGTGAGCGTCACGACGCCGATCACGCGGCCAAGCCGGTCGTTCCAGGCGCGATCGCCAAGAAAGGACCCGTGGCCGCAATCGTGCTGGATCATGAAGAGGCGCAGCACGAAGGCCGCATTCGCAAGCGACAGCGCGACCGAAATGACGGGGCTGAGCGACAGGCTGAGCCACGACAACGCGAAGAGCGCGGCGAAGGGACCCGCGGTAACTGCAAGTTCCCACAGGCTTCGGGCGTGCATGGGCTGGCGGTATCCGGCAAGACGCCTTGTCCAGGCGGTGGCCGGCGCGCGCCCGGTCGTCGGCCGATCCGGCGGCGGCGTGCCATTGTCGAAAGCCGGGCACCCCTTGGGGCACCCGGCCATGTCGGGGTCAGACAAGCGCGAGATTGGTCGCGCTTTCGCGGCCGTCCCGGCCGGCCTCGACGTCGAAGGTCACCTTCTGCGCGTCGGCAAGGCCCGTCAGACCTGCGCGCTCGACGGCCGAGATGTGGACGAAAACGTCACGCCCGCCCGTCTCGGGCTCGATGAAGCCAAAACCTTTGGTAGAGTTGAACCATTTCACGGTGCCAGTGGCCATATCCGTGGTCTCCTGTTCTGATGCTGTCCGCGGAATGCGACAGCCCGGCTTAGTCATGCTGAGTGATCGACTGAAGCCGGTGAACGGAGGCAGTAGGTCGCAGAGAATAACGTTTGCGGGCCCCGTATGAAGCACGCCGCCGGGGAACGCAAGCGCAATCGCGCCGCCCCGGGAATGACGTCGCGTCGCCAGGGAATTCGGTGGCCCGTGCATTGACAAGCCATCCCCCGCAGTCCAGATGGGCGGGGTGTCATCGCCCTGCCGCGTGAGCAGGCGGCCCAGAGCCGCACCCGGTCGTGACGCATCGTTTTCCCACATCACGCAGGGGGGACCCAGCCCAGGGCGCTTCCAGGCACAATGCGGTGCCGGACGTGGTTTCCCGGGGTAACCCCAGCCGGCCGCGCACCACGGGTGCCGGCGGCAAGACCGGGCATCAGTCCGGGCAAGGATGATCATGAACTTTGAAGAACTCGGGCTTGGTGCCCGCCTCGTCTCTCGGCTCGAGGGCCTGGGACTGACGACCCCGACGCCGATCCAGGCCAAGGCCATTCCGCACGCGCTTGAAGGGCGGGACATACTTGGCATCGCGCAGACCGGCACCGGCAAGACGGCCGCCTTCGGCATTCCGCTTGTCGTCGCCCTGTCCCGGCATCAGGAACGGCCCGCGCCGAAATCGGCCCGCGGGCTGATCCTTGCGCCGACGCGGGAACTGGCCAACCAGATCGTGGAAAGCCTTCAGGGCCTGACGCGGGATCTGCGCATCAACCTGGTCGTCGGCGGCAAGTCGATCAACGCGCAGGCCCAGAAGCTTGCCCGCGGCACCGACATTCTCGTCGCGACGCCGGGGCGGCTCATCGACCTCATGGATCGCCGCGCCGTCGACCTCGGCCGCACGCGGTTTCTGGTCCTGGACGAGGCCGATCAGATGCTGGACATCGGCTTCGTCCATGCGCTGCGCCGCATCGCGCCGATGCTGGGAAGTGACCGCCAGACCATGATGTTCTCGGCCACGATGCCGAAGGCCATGGCCGAACTGTCGCGCAGCTACCTCGACGATCCCGTGCGGGTCGAGGTCTCGCCCCCGGGCAAGGTGGCCGATCGCGTCGCGCACAGCGTTCACTTCGTCCCCAAGGCCGAAAAGCAGGAACTCCTGATCGCGCTTCTCGACGGCCATCGCGACGATCGCGCGCTGGTCTTCCTGCGCACCAAGCACGGCGCCGAGCGCCTGATGAAACAGCTTGAACGCGCGGGCTTCGCCGCGACCTCGATCCACGGCAACAAGAGCCAGGGCCAGCGCGACCGTGCCATCGCCGCCTTCAAGTCGGGGAAGGTGCGCGTGCTTGTCGCCACCGACGTCGCCGCGCGCGGGATCGACATTCCCGGCGTCGGCCATGTCTACAACTACGACCTGCCGAACGTGCCCGAAAACTATGTGCACCGCATCGGAAGGACGGCGCGTGCCGGCCGCGAGGGTCGGGCCATCGCGTTTTGTGCCGCGGACGAGGTGTCGGAACTCAAGGCGATCGAGAAGGTGCTTGGGACAAGCATCGAAACGGCCGGCGGCACCCGCTGGGCGCATGCGGACGCACCCGCCAAGCCGCAGGGCAAGCGGCGCACGCGCCGGCGCCCCGCCGGGCGTTCGCGGCGGATGGCCGCCTGAGGGAAGGGGTCGGCGCATCCGGCGCCCTTCCGGCACCCGTGATCCGGGGCATGGCGGGGCATCCGGCGCGGGGCATCCGGCTTTGGGGGCGGCCATCGCCCCCGGGGCCGGCCGACGGAGTTGACGCGCGAAAGGACCGATCCTACCAGTGATCCGAGGCCGGTGCGCGTGCCCGGATCGGGCCGTTTGGACGGGCGCGATCACCCGTGGCGTGCCGGCCTTGGTCGATCCGCGCCGGAGATGCCTTTCGTGAGCCGTACCCCCGAAACCCCAACCGATTCCCCAAGCCCCGAATCGCTGGCCGAGGCCCTCGTCGCGCGTGTCCGCTCGGCGCCCAGGCGGGCTCGTCGGCGGCTTGTGGCGCTCGCCGGGCCGCCGGCATCGGGCAAGTCCACCCTGGCCGGGGCGATGGTCCACGCGCTCGGGCGGGCGGGCGAGCCGGCCGCCCTCGTGCCGATGGACGGGTTCCACCTCGACAACCGGATCCTCGAGCCCGCCGGGCTTCTTGCCCGGAAAGGTGCGCCCGAGACCTTCGATCTCGGAGGGCTGGCCCGGCTCGTGGCCGCGCTCGGCACCGAGGACGAGGTCTTCTACCCGCTCTTCGATCGCGCCCGGGACATCGCCATTGCCGGCGCCGGCCGCGTCGGCCCGGAATGCGCGACGGTGGTCATCGAAGGGAACTATCTTCTGTTCGACGCACCGGGCTGGCGAGAGCTTGCACGCGCCTGGGATCTTTCGGTCCGTCTTGAGGTTTCCGAGGCGGAACTCGAGCGCCGGCTGGTGGCCCGTTGGCTCGGCCACGGACTCGACCCCGATGCGGCCAGGGCCAGGGCGCGCGGCAACGACCTTGCCAATGCCGAACGCATTCGCCGCGCGGCGCTTCCTGCCGACATCACGCTTGGCTGAGCCCGATCAGCGCGCACCGGCGCCGCCCAGCGCCCGGGCCAGCGCATGCCAGGACGCCTTCGGGGTCCGCTCGAGCGTCTCGAAATCCACGTGGACGAGGCCGAAGCGCTTGTCGTAGCCAAGCGCCCATTCGTAGTTGTCCAGAAGCGACCAGACGAAATAGCCGGCGACCGGCACGCCGTCGGCCGCGGCAGCGGCGACTTGTGCAAGGTGCCGCCCGATGTAGTCGATGCGGGCCGCATCGTCGATATGCCCGTCCACGGGCCGGTCGGGCCACGCCATCCCGTTTTCGGTCACGTAGATCGGAAGATCGCCCGTGTACTCGCGGGCCGTCCGGCGAAGGAAGAAGCCGAGGCCCTCGGGGTAGATCTCCCAGCCCATGTCGGTCTTGGGCAGGGGCCCCGGGACCTCTTGCAGGGCGGGCCAGGGGCCCGGCGCCGGCGCCAGAAGCTTCCGCGTGTAGTAGTTCAGGCCGACCCAGTCGAGCGGGGCGCCGATGACGCCCATGTCGTCCTGCCAGCCGGCGGGCATGTGCGGCGCAAGGCCGTCCAGCACTTCCGGCGGGTAGGTGCAGTGGAACACGCCGGACAGGAAGAAGCGGTTGTAGATCGCATCGTAACGGGTCGCCGCCGAGGCCGCTTCGGGGCTGTCATCGGCAGGGGCGGCATATTCCATGTTGAAGACGGCCCCGATGTTGCCGACGCCCAGGGCGCGCATCGCCTCGGTCGCGCGGCCGTGTGCCAGAAGGACATGATGCATCGCCCGCGCCGTGGCGCGGATGTCGCGAAGGCCCGGCGCGTGCTGGCCCAGGAAGTGGCTGAGCCAGGCGACACACCAGGGTTCGTTGATCGTCGCAACCGACCAGACCCGGTCGCCGATGCGGCTCATGACGACTTCGGCGAACTCCGCGAAACGTTCCGCGACGTCCCGGTTCTGCCACCCGCCGAGGTCGGCAAGCGGCGACGGCAGTTCCCAGTGATAGAGCGTCACCGCAGGCCGAAGCCCGCGCGCCAGAAGCCCGTCCACCAGCCGGTCGTAGAAGTCGAGCCCCTCGGGGTTCGGCGTCCCCCGTCCTTCGGGCAGGACCCGCGCCCAGGAGGTCGAGAAGCGATAGGCGTCGAAGCCCGCGCCCGCCACGAGGTCGAGATCCTCGGGCCAGCGGTGATAGTGATCGCAGGCGACGCGCCCGTCCTCGGCATTGGCGACATTGCCGGGGGTGGCGGCGAACGTGTCCCAGTGGGTCGATCCGGCGCCCCCGAATCCGTGCCCTTCGATCTGGTAGGCGGACGTCGCCGTGCCGAAAACGAAATCCTTGGGGAAAGTCGAGCGAGGCGGGATCATGGGCGCTCCTGTCACGGGGGTCATCCTGCGGGGGCGGGGCCGGTCGACTGGCCGACGATGAGCTCGGCCTCGAGCATGCGGTGGACCGGGGCAGCGCCCGGGTTCCGGATCACGCCGATCAGCACCTCGGCGGCGATGCGTCCGGCGTCGCGGACCGACGAGCGGGTGGCGGTGAAGATGGGTTCGTCACCGCCGTTGCGGAAATAGCTGAGGTCGTCGTCATGCGTCACGATCGAGACATCGCGCCCCAGGCGAAGCCCCACCTCCTCGGCGGCGCGGCGCACCCCGATGGCGGTAATCATCGACGAAACGAGGAAGGCCGTCGGCGGTGCCTCGAGCGCCAGCATCTCTCGGGCGCTGTCGTGGCCGTAGACCTCGGTCATCTCGTCGGCGCGCATGAGGCGCGGATCGGCGGGGACACCGGCTTCGGCCAGCGCCTCGAGGTAGCCCGCGCGCCGGCGGATCGCGAAATCCATCGTCTCGATCCCGTTCACCAGCGCAATGCGGCGATGCCCGAGATCGAGAAGGAAGCGCGTCGCCCGGCGAAATGCCCGGCGGTTGTTGACGTCCACCCAGTTGTAGTCGGCGCGCTCGTCCGAGGCCCGGCCATGGACCACGAAGGGCAGGCCCAGCTCGTGCAGAAGCCGGATGCGGCGCTCTCCCCGGCGGGGCGCATGGACGATGATCCCGTCGACGCTGCCCCGCGCGGCGAGTTCGCGATAGCTGCGCTCCTCGTCGTCGTCGCGGACCAGGCTCAGAAGCATCTCGTAGCCCTCGCGGGCATAGACCTCGGCCGCCCCGGCAACGAAGTCGGCGAAGACCGGGTTCATCATCTCGTGCTGGCTCGAGATCGGCATGACATGGCCGATCGCCATCGACCGGCCGGTGGCCAGCGCCTTGGCCCGGGCGCTGGGCCGGTAGTTGTGCGCGCGCGCCGCGGCAAGGACGCGCTGGCGCGTCTCCTCCGACACCTCGGGATAGCCGTTGAGGGCGCGGCTGACCGTCGTCGGGCTCAGACCGAGGATGTCAGAAAGCTGCTTCAGGTTCATGCTGGCCAAACCGCTTTGAAATTCCCGCTTCAACGGGGTAGCGCCCGCCGGAGCCAAGGTCAAACCTCCTGTGCAATTTCTACGGAAAATCCGCCCATTTCGGAAAATTGTCCGGCCCTTGGCCGCAAGCGTGTTGACTCGATGGCGGTAATCGCAAATGTTGCGGCATGCTCAAAGCGCTTTGAACCGCGATTCTCGGGGCGCTTGAACTTGAAGCCGCGCCGTGACCGGTGCGCCAACGGGAGGATACCGAAAGCCATGAAGAAACTCATCTACGCGGGCGTTGCGGCCATCGCGTTGCAGGCCGGTTCGGTCACGGCCGAACAGCTGACGGTCTTCGGGCCCTGGCTTGGTCCCGACCAGGAAATGGTCGAGACGGTGCTGAAGGCCTTTGCCGAGGAGTCGGGGCACGACGTGCGCTACGTCGGCTCGGACAGCTTCGAACAGCAGATCGTCATCGACGCCGAGGCCGGATCGGCCCCGAACATCGCCGTCTTCCCGCAGCCGGGCCTGGCGGCCGACATGGCCAAGCGCGGCTTCCTGACGCCGCTGGCCGACGGTACCGCCGACTGGGTGCGTGAAAACTATGCCGCCGGAGATTCCTGGGTCGATCTTGGCACGTTCAAGGGGCCGGACGGGCAGGATCACCTTTACGGCTTCTTCTACAAGGTCGATCTCAAGTCGCTTGTCTGGTACGTGCCCGAGAACTTCGAGGACGCGGGCTACGAGATCCCGCAGTCGATGGAAGAGCTGAAGGCGCTGACCGAGCAGATCGTCGCCGACGGCGGAACGCCCTGGTGCATCGGCCTTGGCTCGGGCGGGGCGACGGGCTGGCCGGCGACCGACTGGGTCGAGGATCTGATGCTGCGCACGCAGCCTGCCTCGGTCTACGACCAGTGGGTCACGAACGAGATCCCCTTCACCGACGAGCGCGTCGTCAATGCCATCGAGGAATTCGGCTGGTTCTTGAAGGACGAGTTCGTTGCCGGCGGGCGCAAGGCCGTCGCCACGACCGATTTCCGCGACAGCCCGAAGGGGCTCTTCACCTCGCCGCCGCAGTGCTACATGCACCGCCAGGCGTCGTTCATCCCGGCCTTCTTCCCCGAGGGCACGTCGGTGGGCGAGGATGTGGATTTCTTCTACTTCCCCGCCTACGAAAGCAAGGACCTCGGCCGTCCGGTGCTGGGCGCCGGCACGCTCTGGGCCATCACCAACGAGAACC
The DNA here is from genome assembly GCA_003696705.1 of Alphaproteobacteria bacterium. GTDB lineage: Bacteria > Pseudomonadota > Alphaproteobacteria > Rhodobacterales > Rhodobacteraceae > RFGD01. The sequence goes on from RFGD01000033.1 coordinate 8,825, forward strand.
AGGCCGCCCATGACCTCATCAAGTGGCTCGAGACGCCCAAGGCGCACGAGATCTGGATGGGCATGAAGGGCTTCCTGACGCCGCACAAGGGCGTCAACCCCGACGCCTTCTCGGATCCGACGCTGCGCAAGATGAACGAGATCCTTCTGGGCGCGACCACCTTCCGCTTCGACGGGTCGGACCTGATGCCGGGCGCGGTCGGCGCCGGCAGCTTCTGGACCGGCATGGTGGACTATGTCGGCGGCAAGCCGGCGGCCGAGGTCGCGGCCGCGATCCAGGCAAGCTGGGACGCCATCAAGTAAGGCGATCCGGCCAACTCGAGACAAGGGGGCGCGCGGCACGACCGGGCGCCCCGGTCGGTCCGCACCAGCGGCGGGCCGCCCCCACGGACCCGCGCGGAGGAACGGCAGATGCACCCGGCATTGCAGGGCCTTGTCACCATCATCATCGGTGTCGGCGGCTGTATCGGCTATTTCTGGCTTTCCAACCAGTTTCTGGACCGGGTCCTGTTTCCGCCGCGCGGCCCCCATGCGGGACGGAACATCAACCGGGCCAATCAGATCCGGCCGTGGCTGTTTCTGTTCCCGGCGCTCGTGGCCCTTGGGCTCTATCTTGCCTATCCGGTCTTCGAGACGCTGCGCCTTTCGCTGACCGATCGCGACCAGGGCGGCGCCTTCGTCGGGCTTGCAAACTACCGCCAGATGGCGGCCGAGCCGAAGTTCTGGGAAGCCATGCGCAACAACATGCTGTGGCTTGTCGTCGTGCCGGCGTTGTCGACCGCCTTCGGGCTTCTGGCCGCCCAGCTGACCGACCGCATCCGTTGGGGAAACGTGGCCAAGTCCCTGGTGTTCATGCCGATGGCGATCAGCTTCGTGGGGGCCTCGGTGATCTGGAAGCTGATCTACGACGTGCGGCCGCCGGAGCTGCCGCAGATCGGCGTCCTCAATGCGATCTGGCTTCAGTTTGACGGCGG
>RFGD01000237.1 GCA_003696705.1 Alphaproteobacteria bacterium
CCAGGCGGTGCAGGCCTTCGGTGGGGCCGGTTTCATGAACGAAAGCACCGTAAGCCGGCTGTTCCGCGACGCCAAGCTGATGGAGATCGGCGCCGGCACGAGCGAAATTCGCCGCATGCTGATCGGGCGCGAACTGATGGCGATCAGCGCGGGCTGAGGACCGGCCCGGCACGGGGCGGAGAAAGGGCAAGGGCTGGCTGTGATGAACGGATTGCCGAAAGCACTCGCCATTGCCGCGGCGGCCGCCATGGGGCCCGTGGAAGCACTGGCCGAGGAGGGCGATACGGGCGGCGGCTCGCCCGGCTTTGCCCTGCCGTCGGTCGAGGCCGACGATACCGGGCTTCTGATCTGCGCGGCGACCCGGCGTGCGGCCGCGCCCGACGAATGCCTTGGCGCGATGACCGAGGCCTGCATGGACGAAAACGAGATCGGCAACGCGGTCCTCGAAAGGCTTCTCTGCATTCAGGCCGAAATGCGCACCTGGCGCGATCTGGCCGACCGCACCGCCGACCGCCTGGCCGAGCGCGCCGTGGCAGAGCGGCCCGAGGGCTGGGGCGCGGTCATGCCCGACCCGGCCCGCGCCATGGCCGAAGCGGAAGCGGCCTGGCGCAGCTGGACACTGGCCGAATGCGCGGCCCTTCGCGCGCTTCTGGGGCAGAGCCCGGAAAGGAGCGTTGCCGAAAGTCGCTGCCTGCGGGATCTGGCGGCGCGCCGCTTCGGCCGGCTGATGCGGATCGAAGGCGAGGTGAACAGCGAATGAAACGGCTCGAGACGCGCCCGATTGCCGACCCCGCCGCGGCCGAGGCGAACCGGAACGCCCATCTGTCGCTTCTGGCCCGTGTCCGCGCCGCGGCCGAAGAGGCCGCCGCCGGCGGCGGCGAGAAGGCGCGCGCCCGGCACGTGGCGCGGGGAAAGATGCTGCCGCGACAAAGGGTGGCAAATCTCCTCGACCCCGGCGCGCCGTTTCTCGAGATCGGGGCCACGGCGGCCCACGGCATGTATGGCGGCGAGGCGCCGGCCGCCGGGCTGATCGCCGGCGTCGGCCAGGTGCATGGGCAGTGGGTGATGGTGGTCGCCAACGATGCGACCGTGAAGGGTGGCACCTACTATCCGATGACCGTGAAGAAGCACCTTCGCGCCCAGGAGATCGCCGAGGAGAACCGGCTTCCCTGCATCTATCTGGTCGATTCGGGCGGCGCGAACCTGCCCCGTCAGGACGAGGTTTTCCCCGATCGCGACCACTTCGGCCGCATCTTCTACAACCAGGCGCGGATGTCGGCGGCCGGGATCCCGCAGATCGCGGTGGTCATGGGATCCTGCACCGCCGGCGGGGCCTATGTGCCGGCGATGTCCGATGTGTCGATCATCGTGAAGGAACAGGGCACCATCTTCCTCGCGGGCCCACCGCTCGTGCGGGCGGCGACGGGCGAGGTCGTCTCGGCCGAGGAGCTGGGCGGCGG
>RFGD01000238.1 GCA_003696705.1 Alphaproteobacteria bacterium
CCCCCGCCACGCCAGCCCGGCGGGGTATCCGTGCGGTTGCCGGCAGGGGGGTGATCGGCTAAGCACGGGCAAAGGCGGGCAATCCGGAGGCGGAGATGTACAGGGTCTGGAACTTTCTGGTCGAGTATTCGTTGCTGCTCGTCCTCGGCGCGATCCTTGCGCTGGTCTGGGCCAACGTCGACCCGCACAGCTATCACAGCTTCGTCGAGTATCCCCTTCTGGAAAACCAGTGGGTAGGGCATCTGCATACCGATGCCAGCGGCCATCAGACCCGGACGCTGACCTTCCACTATCTTGTGAACGACGTGCTGATGGCCCTGTTCTTCGCCATCGCCGGGAAAGAGGTGTGGGAGGCCGTGGCCCTGAAGAACGGCTCGCTGCGGGGGCGCAAGGCGGTGACGCCGCTGATCGCGACCCTCGGCGGCATGGCCGGCCCCGTCGCCGTCTATCTCGGGCTGGCGGCCGTCCTCGGCTCGGACACGTTTCACGCGGTTAAGCACGGCTGGGCGATCCCGACCGCGACGGATATCGCATTTTCCTATCTCGTCGGCCGGATGGTCTTTGGTGCGGGACACCCGGCGGTGCGATTCCTGTTGCTTCTGGCGATCGCCGATGACGCGGGCGGGCTTCTGATCCTTGCCGTCTTCTATCCGACGGGCGAGCTTTCGCCGGAATGGCTTCTCCTGTCACTTGCGGCGGCGTGGATTGCCTATGTCGCATTCAACTGGCTGCCGATCCGGCTGGACGGCGACGATCCCGTCAAGCCGGTCTCGACCAGGGTGCGACGCCTCCTGTCGGTCTGGCCCTACGTCATTGCCGGCGTCATCAGCTGGTATGGTTTCCAGAAGTCGGGTCTGCACCCGGCGCTGGGGCTTCTTCCGGTCATCCCGGCAATCCCGCACGCCGACCGCGCCTTCGGCATCTTTGCCGAGGCGGAAGCCTACCTCACCGACCTTCTGAACCACCTCGAGCACATTCTGAAACACCCGGTCGAGATCGTCCTCTTCCTGTTCGGTCTTGCCAACGCCGGGGTCGAATTCTCGGCCATGGGCGCGCCGACGTGGCTTGTCCTTGCCGGTCTTCTTGTCGGCAAGCCGGTGGGCATCGCGCTTTTCGGCTGGGTTGCGGCGCGGCCCATGGGGCTTGGGCTGCCGACCGGGATGCGCCTGACGGATCTCTTCGTTCTTGGCTGTGTCGCCGCGATCGGCTTCACGGTGGCGCTCTTCGTCGCATCGGTGGCCTTCCCTGCCGGGCCGGTCCAGGATGCGGCGAAGATGGGTGCGCTCTTCAGCTTCGGCGCGTCCATCGTGTCGCTCGTCGTCGGGCGTCTGTTCCGTGTCGAGCGGGTGAAGGCCTGAGCCGGGTATCCGCAGACCGAATTGTCGCCGCGATTGCATCAATGGTGGCGCAGTTGCCATATTGTCGCTGCAATCTGGTTGCGGGCGACGGCTTTGTGGCGACAATGGACATAAAACCGCCTCAAACCGGGCGTATCGTTCACCGGATGGCAACCAAGGTGGCTGAACGCTTCCTGCCGGGGCAAAGATGATCGAGTTCGAGAACGTCAGCAAGTCCTTCTGGACCGGCAAAAGGCGCAAGGTGATCCTTGATCGCGCGTCCTTTCGTGTCGAGCTTGGCAACAGCCTGGGCATCCTTGCGCCGAACGGCACGGGCAAGACGACGCTGATCAACATGATGGCGGGGCTCGAAAAGCCTGACGAGGGGCGAATACGTCGAACTTGCCGGGTGTCCTTCCCGCTCGGCTTCATGGGCGGGGTGGTTCCGAAGCACACGGGGCGGGAGAATGCGCGCTACATCGCGCGCCTCTACTCGCTCGATCCCGACTATGTCGAGGCGTTCTGCCGCCACCTGTGCCGCCTTGACGAATATTTCGACATGCCCGTCGGAACCTATTCGTCGGGCATGCGCGCGCGGCTCAATTTTGCCCTCCTTCTGGCGCTCGAATTCGACATCTATCTCATCGATGAAGGGATGCCCTCGACGACGGACGTCGAGTTCAACCGCCGCGCCGGGCGCTTCCTGCGCCAGCGGCTCGAGCGGGCAACCGTGGTGATCGTGTCGCACCAGCCGAAGACGCTCGAGAAGTTCTGCCGCTCGGCAGCCGTCCTGCGCAATGGGCGGTTGACGATGTTCCCCTCGCTTGAAGAGGCAAAGAGGCTCTATGACTACCAAGGCCAGGATTAACAAGTTTCGCATCCGGCGCTCGGCGGCGCCGCGCCCCGAGGGCGCAGCGGCCGAGGCGGCCGCGCCATCGGCCGCGGAGACGGATGACGGTTTCGGTTCCGCGCCCTTTCCCGGCGCGGCTGCGGCCGAGCGGGTCAATACCCAGCCGCCCGTGGCGGGGCCGGCGGCGTCCGGTGACAGTGATGACGGGTCGGCGGCGGCCGAAATCGACGCCATCCGGCGCGAGGGGCTGACCGGGCGCCAGTTGCGCATGGCGCGGCGGCTGGCGCAGCGCCACGGGTTGGCGCCGACGTCGGATTACGACGCGGTGCGGCTTCTGCGAAAGCGCGGCATCGACCCCTTCGATCGTGCGCACATGCTCGAACTGGTCGGCGGAGAGCCCCCGGCCGAGAGCGGGGCGGACAACCTTCCGGCGACCTCGCCCGGCGGGCAGGCCGGTCTGCCGTCGACCGACCTTGCCGACCCCGACGCCGAAGCGCGAGAGATCATGCGGATCCAGCGGGACCTGGCGCGGCGCCGGCGCAAACGGTCGCTGATGCTTTTCGCCCGCCTTCTGGCCTTTGTCTTCCTGCCGACCTTCGTTGCCGGCTTCTACTACTACCGCGTTGCCACGCCGATGTACGCGACGCACAGCGAGTTCATCATCCAGCAGGCGGACGCCCAGGCGATGGGCGCGGCGGCGGGGCTCTTCTCGGGCACGTCGCTGGCGACCTCGCAGGATTCGATCGCGGTGCAGGGATATCTGCAGTCCAGGGACGCGATGCTGCGCCTCGACCGCGATCTTGGCTTCAAGAGGCACTTCTCGGACCCGCGCATCGACCCCTTGCAGCGACTTCCCGCGAACGCGACGAACGAGCAGGCCTACAAGCTCTATCGCCGCGTCGTGAAGGTCAGCTACGACCCGACCGAGGGCGTCGTGAAGCTCGAGGTGATCGCGGCCGATCCCGAGACGAGCGTCGCCTTCGCGAAGGCGCTCATCAGCTATGCCGAGGAACAGGTCGACAGTCTGACCCAGCGCCTGCGCGAGGATCAGATGCGCGGCGCCCGGGAAAGCTTCGAGGATGCCGAGCGCAAGATGATGGCGGCCCAGCGCCGCGTCGTCGAGCTGCAGGAGCAGCTCGGCGTCGTCAGCGCCGATGCCGAAGTGTCGGCGCTCATGTCGCAGATCTCGGCGCGCGAGGTCGAATTGCAGAACGAGAAGCTGAAGCTCGCCCAGTATCTCGACAACCCGCGGCCCAACCAGACCCGCGTTGCCGTCACGCAGCGCAATATCGAGCGGCTGGAACGCGTCATCGCCGAACTGCGGGCCCAACTGACGCAGAACAGCGCGAGCGGCGGGTCGCTTGCCCGCATTTCGGGCGAGCTCGTGACGGCGCAGGCGGATCTCCAGACGCGTCAGTCGCTGATGGCGCAGGCGCTTCAGCTTCTCGAGTCTGCGCGGATCGAGGCCAACCGCCAGGTGCGCTACCTTTCGCTTGGTGTGCAGCCGGTGGCCCCGGACGAGGCGACCTACCCGCGGGCCTTCGAGAACACGGTGCTGGCCTTCCTGATATTCGGTGGCATATACCTCATGGTGTCCATTACGGCCTCGATCCTGAGAGAGCAGGTATCAGCGTGAACCAGAAAAACTTGCGGATCGGTGGGGTCAGCATCGGCAACGATCTGCCCCTTGCCGTCATCGCCGGCCCCTGTCAGCTGGAAAGCGTCGATCACGCCGTGATGATCGCCGAGACGATGGCGGAAATCTGCGCCGGGGCCGGGGCGGGGTATGTCTTCAAGGCGTCCTTCGACAAGGCCAACCGCACCTCGCTTTCGGGAAAGCGCGGCGTCGGCATGGAGGCCGGCCTCGAGATGCTCGGGCGGGTGCGCGAACGGGTCGGCTGTCCGGTGCTGACCGACGTGCATCTGCCGGACCAATGCGCTCCGGTGGCCGAGGTCGCGGACATCCTCCAGATCCCCGCCTTCCTTTGCCGTCAGACCGATCTTCTTCTGGCGGCGGGCCGAACGGGCCGCGCCGTCAACGTCAAGAAGGGGCAGTTCCTTGCGCCCTGGGACATGGAGAACGTGATCGCCAAGATCGAAGCGACGGGCAACGAGGATATTCTCCTGACCGAGCGTGGCGTCTCGTTCGGCTACAACACGCTTGTGGCGGACATGCGCAGCCTTCCCATCATGGCGCGCACGGGCTTTCCGGTCATCATGGATGCGACGCATTCGGTCCAACAGCCGGGCGGGAAGGGCTCGGCGTCGGGAGGGCAGCGGGAATTCGCGCCGGCCATGGCCCGCGCGGCGGTATCGCTCGGGATTGCCGGGGTCTTCATCGAGACCCACGAGGACCCGGACAACGCGCCCTCGGACGGCCCCAACATGATTCCGCTGGCCGAGATGCGCGACGTTATCCATTTCCTCATGCGTATCGACCAGATTGCAAAGGAACGCCCGATTCGCGTCTGAAACCGCGTCCGAAACCGAGGTCTGCAAAGTCATGAGTGTTTCCCCTCGACCCGAGGTCACGCCGAACACCTGGGAATTCCTGCTCGAGCCGATGATCGCCCCGACGGGCTTTCGCGAATACGATGCCCGCTGGCGTTTCCCGGAAGAGATCAATCTTCCCGGCGTGACGGCGCTGGGCCTTGGCCTGGGCACGCAGATGCACGAAGCCGGCGTCCGTCCCGAGATCGTGGTCGGAAACGACTATCGCGACTACTCCCTGGCCATCAAGAATGCCTTGATCCTCGGGCTCGTGCAGGCCGGCATCACCGTTCGAGATATTGGCCCGGCGCTGTCGCCGATGGCCTATTTCGCACAGTTCCACCTTGACGTGCCGGCGGTCGCCATGGTCACCGCCAGCCACAACCCGAACGGATGGACCGGGGTCAAGATGGGCTTCGATCGGCCGCTGACGCACGGTCCGGCCGAGATGGCGCGACTGCGCGATATCGTCCTGGGGGGCGAGGGGGTGGCGCGCCCCGGCGGGGCATGGCAGCGCGAAGACGGCGTTGCCGAGGCGTATCTCGACGACCTCGTACGGGGCTTCCGACTGTCCCGGCCGTTGCGGGTGGTCTGCGCGACGGGAAACGGCACGGCATCGCGCTTCGCGCCCGAACTTCTTCGCCGCCTCGGGGCCGAGGTTGTCGCGCTGCACAACGAACTCGATTACACCTTCCCGCACTACAATCCGAACCCCGAAGCGCTCGAGATGCTGCACGACATGTCACGGGCCGTCCGGGAAAGCGGTGCGGACCTTGCACTCGGCTTCGACGGGGACGGGGACCGTTGCGGCGTGGTCGACGACGAAGGCGACGAGATCTTTGCCGACAAGATGGGCGTCATTCTTGCCCGCGACTGGTCGGCCGAGCATCCCGGCGCGACCTTCGTTGCCGACGTCAAGTCGACCGGCCTGTTCGCAAGCGATCCGGTGCTGCGGGCGAACGGCGCACGGGTCGATTACTGGAAGACGGGCCACAGCCACATGAAGCGCCGGGTGAAGGAACTCGGCGCGCTCGCCGGGTTCGAGAAGTCAGGTCATTACTTCCTGGCCGAGCCGATCGGCCGCGGCTACGACTGCGGGCTTCGCGTCGCGGTCGAGGTGTGCCGGCTCCTCGACCGCCATCCCGACCAACGGCTTTCCGACCTGAAGCGCGCACTGCCGCGGACGTGGTCGACGCCGACCATGTCGCCGGCCTGCGCCGATACCGAGAAATATGAGGTGCTCGAACGGCTCGTCGCGCGGCTCGTGGAGATGGGCAGGGATGGGGGGAGCCTCGGCGGGCGCCGTATCGTCGATGTCGTGACGGTCAACGGCGCCCGGGTCATGCTCGAAAACGGTGCGTGGGGCCTTGTGCGCGCCTCGTCGAACACCCCCAATCTTGTCGTCGTCTGCGAAAGCCCCGAGAGCGAGGACGAGATGCGCGCGATCTTCCGCGATCTCGACAACGTCATCCGGACCGAGCCTTCGGTCGGCCCCTACGATCAGACGATCTGAGCCCGGAGCAGGGCCGATTTTTCGCTGATCGGGTCTTGAAGATCGCAGCAAGAGGGCGTATTCAACGCGTCGCTGCTGGGGTGTAGCCAAGTGGTAAGGCAGCGGTTTTTGGTACCGTGTACCGTAGGTTCGAATCCTACCACCCCAGCCATGAAACCCTTCGAATCACGCAAAATCAATGGGTTAGACAAACCCGACCCCTGTGCTGTGTCACAGCCTCGCGAAACTGAGACACAGACTGAGACACACGCCATCGCCAGCTACGCCCGGAAACGGCGCGACTCGCGCCCTCGGTCGGGCCACCGCCACGCCGGCCCCTACCTCATGCGCCGCGGCCGCATCTTCTATTTTCGCAAGCGCCTGCCACGCTGCCGAAAAAATCTTTTTCTCTGTCTTTCGCTTCGAACCCACGTCCCGCTCGACGCTGTGAAACGCGCTGCTGCGCTGCTCGCCGTCTGCGAAAAAACGGAACCCGGAGTCCTGGACGCGATGACGAAGAAAGACCTTGCCCCCGCCGATGCCCGTGCCCTTCTGATGGAAATCCTGCGCGCCGAGCTTGCACGCATCCTCGATCGGCAATCCGACTTGGGGGCGTGGACCGATGATGCGATCGATTCCCGCATCGCCGAACTCGAGGAAGAGAACCGCCGTCTGCGGCGTGCCGCCCGTCGGGAAAACTGGGAAAGCGTGCAGGTGCTTCTGAAACGGGCCAGCGATCTCATCGCGCTTCCGCTGTCCGAGCCGATCGAGCCGGATCTCGGCCGCCAGGCGAGTTCGCTCAAGCGCCGTATCAACAGCGTGGAAATCGACGTTCTGGACGGCGAGGAAGTGCGGACCGCCAGTCGTCCGCTGCTGGCCGAGCACGGTGTGGACGACTTCGACGGCTTCGTCCGGCAGCCGGTGACGCTGACCGCCGCCTTTGCCGAAACCCGCCGGAAATACCCGAAGAAATCGATGCAGGGCAATATCAACGCCCTGGAGAAGCTCATGCTCGAGTACTTCGGCGACATCCCCGTGACCGCCGTGACCGAAGACCGCCAGAAGGCGTTTTTCGCCTGGACGGCCCGGCTGCCGCGCAAGCACGGCAAGGCCCACGGCAAGAACCGGTTCACCAGGACGGCGCGGGTTCTGACCAAGGCCGAGGAGATCTCGCAGGCAGATGCGGCCGATCGGCTCGCGACGGAAGAAATCCGCGCGCGCACCGACATTTCGCTCGCCGAAAAGCGGGCGATCCTCGCCGAAAGGCTCACGCCACGGCGGACACTGACGACGATCAAGCGCGATCGCGACGGGTTGAGCCGACTGTTCCGCTGCGCCGCAGCACTGGGCGTGCAGCCGCCCCAGGCGATCTCCTACCGCGAGATCGAGGCGCATATCGCGGCGCAGGCTCCCGACGACACGCTGTTCGTGCGGGTGACGAAACCGAAACTGCGCATGCCATGGACGCGTGAGCGACTCGCCAAGTTCCTGACCTGCCCGATCTACACCGGCTGCCAGTCCAGACACAGGCGCTGGAAGCGAGGACGGCTGGTGATCCGCGATGCGACCTATTGGGTACCGCTTTTCGTCCTCTCCACGGGCGCGCGGATCGCGGAAGTGCTGCACCTGAAGCGAACCGACATCCTGTTCCGCAACGGACATTACTGTTTCGCCATCGCAAGCGGTCCGGATCATCCGGGCAAGACCGTTGATGCCAGACGGGTGATCCCGATCCCGCAAGTTCTGCTCGATCTCGGCTTCGTGGAGTGGTTCCACGCACTGCCCGACGACCATGGCGCACTGCTCTTTCCCGAAGCCGTCCGCCGCTCGACCACCGGCGACGTCACCAGCGCTTTCGGAAAGCATCTGCGTCGGATCCTCGATCATCTGGAGCTGGGCGACTTCGACGAGGACTTCTATGCAATGCGCAAGACCTTTCTCAGCATGCTGAGCAGCGCGCAGGTCAAGGAAGGCCAGCGACAGGCGATCGCCGGACACAAGCACGGGACGATCACCAACGTGCACTACACCGCCCACGAAACCGCGGATCTGAAGCGTGCCGTCGACCGCGCCGACTTCGGGCTCGAGATCCAATTCCGCCGTCAGCACGGGTTTCCGGTCATCACGGGATGCAGGCTTGCAAATGGCTCCGCCCTCGACGTGGAGGTGACGCTGGACGATGCGGCCCAGGCGGCGAGCGTCGTCGTCAGGGATGCCTGTCTCTCCGAGCCGGTATTCGCATTCACCAAGCGTTCGGGCCTCACCCCTGCGGATCGCAAGGCCGTTGCGCTCAGGTTGCGGCGGATTCTGGCGGAAAGACCGCTCAACCTCCCCAAGAACCCCCTGAAGCGCGCGGCATTCGAGCATCTGCAGGCCCTGGCGTGATGTGTTCCCGCCTCGAGCGGGCTGTCCCATCGGCGCCGTCTCCTTTTCCTCACCGGCTGCTCGATCACGGACGGAAGTCGCGCGAGGGCGGAGTGCACGTCCGGCACGGCGCAGCGGTGC
>RFGD01000239.1 GCA_003696705.1 Alphaproteobacteria bacterium
GTCAAGCTCGGTGACGTTGATCGAGGGGGCGATGAACCCGTGCTGCATCATGAGAAGCGAATAGATCGCCTCGTGCACCCCGGTCGCGCCAAGGCTGTGACCCGTCATCGACTTGGTCGAGGAGATCGGCGGATGCTCGTCACCGAAGACGTTGCGGATCGCCTTCACCTCGGTCACGTCGCCGGCCGGCGTCGAGGTGCCGTGCGCGTTGATGTAGCTGATGCGCCGGTCCGGCGGCAGCGTCGCCAGGGCAAGCTTCATGGACCGCTCTCCCCCTTCGCCCGACGGTGCCACCATGTCGTATCCGTCGGAGGTCGCGCCGTAGCCGGTCAGTTCCGCGTAAATCCTGGCACCACGCGCCTTGGCGTGCTCAAGCTCTTCCAGAACGACGACGCCGCCGCCGCCGGCGATCACGAACCCGTCGCGTGTCGCATCGAAGGGGCGCGAAGCGGTCTCGGGCGCGTCGTTGTATTTCGAGCTCATCGCGCCCATCGCATCGAAGAGGCACGACAGCGTCCAGTGCACCTCTTCGCCGCCGCCGGCGAAGACCACGTCCTGTTTCCCCATCTGAATGAGCTCGGCCGCGTTCCCGATGCAATGCGCCGAAGTCGAACAGGCCGAGGTGATCGAATAGTTGACCCCCTTGATCCGGAAAGGCGTGGCAAGGCAGGCGGAATTGGTCGAGGACATGCAGCGCGTCACCATGAAGGGGCCCATGCGCTTGGGGCTTCCCTTCTCGATGACGATCTGGTGCGCGTTGAAGAAGTTCGACGTCGACGGCCCGCCCGACCCCATGACAAGGCCGGTCCGCTCGTTCGAGACTTCCTTCTCCTCGAGGCCCGAGTCGGCGACCGCCTGCTGCATGGCGATGAAGTTGTAGGCCGCGCCCGGCCCCATGAACCGAAGCTGGCGCTTGTCGACATGGTCCTCGATCACGATATCGGGACGCCCGTGCACCTGGCTGCGAAAGCCGTGCTCGGCATATTCCTCGGCAAAGGTGATTCCCGACCTGCCGGCGCGAAGACTCGCGGCAACCTCGTCCGCATTGTTGCCAATGGGCGAAACGATTCCGATTCCGGTGACGACGACGCGACGCATGGCGCACTCCTTCCCCGATTTCGCCTTCCTTTACGGCACATTCGCACGAAGGGGCAAGGGGAATGGCCGCCCGCGCCCCGCTCCACGAGGCAGTCGCGCTTCAGCTCTCGCTCAGCGCGACCTTCATGTCGCGGACCTGGTAGATCTGCTCTCCGTCGGCCTCGACAATCCCGTCGGCGACCCCCATTGTCAGCCGCCGCGTCTGCACGGCCTTCGTGAAATCGACCTTGTAGGTCAGCATCTTCCGGTCCGGCCGGACCATGCCGGTCAGTTTCACCTCGCCGACGCCCAGCGCATAGCCGCGGCCCTTCCAGCCGCGCCAGCCCAGGTTGAAGCCGGTCAGCTGCCACAGGGCATCGAGACCCAGACAGCCCGGCATGATCGGGTTGCCCGGGAAATGGCACTCGAAAAACCAGAGATCCGGGTGAATGTCGAACTCGGCAACCACATGCCCCTTGCCGTGGGCGCCCCCGTCCGCCGAAATGTCGGTGATCCGGTCGATCATGAGCATCGGCGGCGCAGGAAGCTGCGCGTTGCCAGGTCCGAACAGCTCGCCCCGGGAACATTTCAGAAGATCTTCCTTGTCGAAATATGTGGGAAAGTCCGACATGCCCGTTCCTGAGTGGGATCCGATTTGACCCCGTCTAGCACCCGGCCGGACGCGCTTGCAAGGCGTGGCGCGCGAAAGCGATTGATCGGCCCCGGCCGCCGACCGTATAGTCGGGCGCATGAGCGAGAAACCCGCCACGCACCCTGACCTGTCCCGAGAGCGGGCCCTGCGCTGGCTTGGGGGCGCGGGACTCAGGCCGACGCGCCAGCGTCTGGCGCTGGCCGAGCTTCTTGTGGGCGACGGGCGCGACCGCCACGTCACCGCCGAATGGCTTTTTGCGGCCTGCCGCAACCAAGGGGAAACGGTGTCGCTTGCCACGGTCTACAACACCCTTCGCGCCTTCTCGGAGGCCGGGCTCGTGCGCGAGATCACCGTGGACGGATCCGGATCCTATTTCGACACGCGCACGGACGACCACCCGCATTTCTACTGGGAGGATACCGCCGAACTGGCCGACGCCCCGACGAGCGATCTGGAAATCGCGCGGCTTCCGGCACCGCCCGCCGACGCCGACATCGCCCGCGTGGACGTGGTCATCCGGCTTCGCCGCAAGGGCGCATGATCGTCGTCATCTTCGAGGTCCGGCTGCGCCCCGAGCGGCGCGAGGAGTACTTCGACCTGGCGGCGCATCTGCGTCCCATGCTCGAAGAGATCGACGGGTTCATCTCGGTCGAGCGCTTCGCGTCGCTCGTCGACGAAGGCAAGACCCTGTCGCTTTCCTTCTGGCGTGACGAGGCCGCGCTCGAGGCCTGGCGCCGGCATCCGGCCCACCGCGCCGCCCAGCGCCGCGGCCGCAACAGCATTTTTGCCGACTACCGGCTGCGCGTCGGCCGGATCGAGCGCGATTACGGAATGCACGACCGGGCCGAAGCCCCTTCGGACGCGCCATCCTAGTCGGCGTCCGCGGCGCCAAGCATCAGCGCCGCAAGACTTACGCATTCCTGCCCAAGGCCCTGCGCCCGGACGTGATCGGCGGCCGCGATCCTGGCCCCAGCGGGCTTGTTCTGCGACAGCTTCCGGGTGCCTTCGATGCGCTCGACCAGAAGTTCCACCGGGACGATGGCGCGAAACAGCCTTCGGCGAAGGTCGGCCGTGAGCTTTTCAAGGGTCCAGGGCGGCTTCGGTGCCAGCCGCCCTTCGAAAAGCGCCGAGAGCTCCTCGAGATGGGCCTCGAGCGCCGTCTCGTCCATGATCGACAGGGCACCGACCAGATGCACGGCGACATAGTTCCATGTCGGCACCTGCCCGGCGATGCCGTACCAGTCTGCGGAGACGTAGCTGTCCGGGCCGCTGACCACCAGCCGCGCGGCCCGTGGCCAGTCTTCGCCGCGCAGGACGGCGTTCGAGCGCGCCAGATGCATTCGGGCCCTGCGCCCGTCCGCCGAAAGAAGAAACGGCACATGCGCGCCAAGCGGGGCCGCGTCCGTCGCGACCGTCAGGACCCCGAAGGCGCGCTCGCGCGCGAAGGCGATGTTCTGCTCCTCGGTCGCCTTGCGGAATGCCGGGTTCGGATGCACTCAGCCCTCCGCCACAAGCGCCTTGCCGTCGACGGCGGCAATCGTCGCCTCGACGATCTGGCCCACGGGCTGGTCGGTGTCGAACCGCACCTCGGCGAACTGCTCGGTGCGGCCCATTCGCGGCGATTCGACAAGGACACGGTGGCGCCGGCCCACCTGCGCCGCAAGGTGCCGGGCGGCCATGCGTTCGCCCAGCGCCCGCAACACGGCCGCGCGGGCCCGGATCGTCGCACGCGGCACCTGGGGCATGCGCGCCGCCGGCGTCCCCTCGCGCGGGGAATAGGGGAAGACGTGAAGCCATGTCAGACCGCACTCTTCGACCAGTTCGAGGGTGCGAGTGAACATGGCGTCGGTCTCGGTCGGAAACCCTGCGATGAGATCGGCGCCAAAGACGATGTCGGGTCGCGCCGCCCGGGCCTCGGCACAGAAGCGAATGGCGTCCGCCCGGAGGTGCCGGCGCTTCATCCGCTTCAGCGTCAGGTCATCGCCGGCCTGAAGGCTGAGATGAAGATGCGGCATCAGCCGGGGCTCTTCGGCGATGGCACGAAGAAGTTCGGCGTCCACCTCGACCGAGTCGATCGACGACAGGCGCAGCCGCGGCAGTTCCGGGACAAGCCTGAGGATCCGGCGCACGAGGTTGCCAAGGGACGGCTGCCCGGGCAGATCGGCGCCCCAGCTTGTCAGGTCGACGCCCGTCAGGACGACCTCGTTGTAGCCGCGGGCGGCCAGACGCCGGATCTGCTCGACCACCACGCCGGCGGGCACCGAACGCGAGTTGCCGCGGCCATAGGGAATGATGCAGAAGGTGCAGCGGTGGTCACAGCCATTCTGAATCTGGACATGGGCGCGCGCCCGGGTTCCGAAACCGTCGACAAGATGGCCGGCCGTCTCGGTCACCGACATGATGTCTTCGACCAGAATGCGCGCTTCGGCCGTCTCCGGGGCGACGTTGTGCGAAAGCGTCGCCCAGGTCTCGGGCCGCATCTTTTCGGCGTTCCCGACGACGCGCGTCACTTCTTCCATCGCCGCAAAGGTTTCCGGCTCTGTCTGTGCCGCGCAGCCCGTGACGATGATCGGAACGCCGGGGTTCTGACGCGACAGCCGCCGGATGTCCTGCTTGGCCTTGCGAACGGCCTCGGCGGTAACGGCGCACGTGTTGACGACGACGGCATCGCCAAGACCCGCCGCATCTGCCATTGCCCGCATCGCCTCGGTCTCATAGGCGTTCAAGCGGCAGCCATGTGTCGTGAAGATCGGCACGCGACGATCCATCATGGTGCCTCCGCCTTCAGAAAGTCGTCGGTGAAGACGCCGTCGAAGACATGCGCCGTCGGGCCTGTCAGCCAGACGCCGTCATCCCGCCATTCGATCTCGAGCTCGCCGCCGTCAACCACGACGGCAACGCGTCGCCCGACAAGGCCGCGGCGCACGGCCGCCACGGCCGCCGCCGAAGCGCAGGATCCCGAAGCCAGCGTCACCCCCGTGCCGCGCTCCCATATGCGCAGACGCAGGCGGTCGGGGGCCACGACCTCGACGAATTCGACATTCGTGCGCTCGGGGAAAAGCGGGTGCGCCTCGAACTGCGGTCCAAGCCTTTCGACCGGAAGGTCTTCGACCGCCTCGACGAAGAAGGTGCAATGGGGGTTGCCCATGCCCGTCGCCACCGGCTCGCCCTCGATCGGCAGGCGAAGCGTGTCAACCGGGCGCGCCAGGGGGATGTCCTGCCAGTCCAGGATCGGAGCGCCCATGTTCACGCGTGTCAGCCCGCCGCCGGCGTCTTCGGCCACCAGAATGCCACGCTCGGTCAGAAGCCGAAGCCGATCGGCGCCGCGCTCGTCCATGAGGTAGCGCGCGATGCAGCGCGTCGCGTTCCCGCAGGCGCCGGACTGGCTTCCGTCTGCATTCCAGAACACGAGCCGGGCGTCGGCCTTGGCGTCCGGCCAGATCTCGGCCAGCTGATCGAAACCGACACCGCGATGGCGGTCGGCAATCCGGCGCACAAGCCCGGCATCCAGCGGATACGGGGCGTTCCGCTGGTCCACAACGACAAAGTCGTTGCCAAGCCCATGCATCTTCATGAAGCGAAGGGCGCCGGTTTCCGAAGTGCCTTGCATGCCGCGCCTATACTTGGTTCGTCGGGAATCATCCAGCATTTCATTGATATCGGAAAATCCCTCTTGACCCTCCTCGCCGCCTTTTGTAACCCCCGCACATCGGATGGGCCCGTAGCTCAGTGGTAGAGCAGTTGACTTTTAATCAATTGGTCGGAGGTTCGAATCCTCCCGGGCTCACCATCCCCCAACCCCGCTGAACCACGAAGACCGCTGCAGGTCCCGCGAGCCGTCAGTCCTGTCGCGGCGCCAGCGTCTCGCCCGGTTCGAACGTGGCTTCGAGGCGGACGCGGTCGGGCACGTCCGGCCTTTCGCGGAGCCGGTCGAGGATGATCGAGGCGGCAGCCTCGCCTGTTTCGCGGCGGCGCGAGTTCATGGTCGCGATCCGCTTCGGAAGCCCCATGACCAGATCCAGCCTGTTGAACCCGGCCAAGCCGATTTTCCCCGGCACATCAATTCCTTGCGACATGCATTCCAGCAACCCGCCCGCGGCGATCAGGTCGTTCGAGTAATAAAGGCAGTCGAGGTCCGGGTGGCGCTCAAGGATGTCGGCCGTCATCTGGCGGCCCTTGGCAAGCGCCGAGCCGCCCGAATAGAAGGCCTCGGCGGCCAGGCTGACGCCGGCCTCGGCCAGGCCTGCAACAAATCCATCGAGCCGCTTTCGCGCCCTGTGGTCACCCGGCATCTTGGTGCCAAGAAAGCCGATGCGGCGGTAGCCGCGAACGACCAGTTCGCGCGCCATGGCCCGACCGGCCTCGGTGTGCGAGATTCCGACGACCGCATCGACCGGCTCTCCATCCACGTCCATGATCTCGACCACCGGGATCCCGGCCGCACCCATCATGGCCCGGGCGGCGTCGGTATGTTCAAGACCCGCGACCACCAGCCCCGACGGCCGCCAGGACAGCATCTCGTAGATGACCTTTTCCTCTTTCGCGGGGTCGTAATCGGTGACCCCGACGACGGGTTGCAGTTCCGTCGGCTCGAGGACGCCGGAAAGCCCCGCCAGAACCTCGGGGAAGACCATGTTCGAAAAGGACGGAATCACGACGCCCACCAGGTTCACGCGCTGCGACGCGAGCGCGCCGGCAATCCGGTTCGGGACGTAGCCGAGGCGTCGTGCGGCCTCGAGCACCTTGGCCCGCGTGGCTTCCGAAACGTCGCCGCGGTTGCGGAGAACACGGCTCACGGTCATTTCGCTGACACCGGACGCTTCGGACACGTCGCGAAGCGTCAGTTGAACTCGGCGCCGGGGCGCTGGGAAATCCGACACGATCCTTCAAATCCCTTTTGCCTGGTCGACCAGACATGTTGCCGCGCTGGAGCATGCAGCGCCGGCATCCCCATGGGGCTTGCCACGGAAGATCGTTTCGCGCAAGAGAGGACGCGGGCCCCGTAGCTCAGGGGATAGAGCAACCGCCTCCTAAGCGGTAGGTCATAGGTTCGAATCCTATCGGGGCCGCCAGTCATTTCGCACACAAAGGTTTGCGGCTGAGGCCGCGATACGATCGAGCGGAAGACGCGGCTCTTGTCACGGGTGGCCGGCAGCGCGCATCGGCCTTGGGGCCGGCTTCGCGGCTTCAGGGTCCGCCCGGCGCGCCCCGCGCGTCCAGTCCCTGAAGATCGGCGAGTGTCAGCGCCTTTGCGGCAATTTCCCGGGCCCAGGCTGGTGGTGCGAAGGGGGACAACAACTCTTTCGTTGCGGCTCTGGCGGCCACCGAGAACGGCGCCGCAGCCATTCTCACGCGGACGACGGTCGCCATCGAAAGGCCGTTGAATGCCGCCCCTTCGGGGCCGCTCGACAGACGCGCCGCGCTCTCGGCTTCCAGACGGATCGGTATCTTGATCAGCTCGTCGGATCCGCCTTCGGGGCTTGACGGGACCAAACCGATCGTCCCGCGCAAGAGCCCACCCGTTCGCGCCAGCCCCAAGGGCCGCAGTTCCACCGGATCACCCTCGCGGAGCGCCGTCGCCTGAGCTAGGGGAACCGATACGGAGGCGAGGAACTGCCGCTCGGCCTCCCTTGCAATTTCGATGAACGGGACCTCGGCGCGGAAGCGCTCTCCGATCGGCAGTGCGCGAATTCGCGTCACGACCCCCGAGCCAGGCGCCACAAGGCGCGGCGCGGCGAGGCGCGCTTCAAGCCGCCGGCGGCGATCGGCAAGTGACTGAACCTTCCTCGAGATCTCCTCCAGCCGTTCGAGACGCGCAGATTCGCGCCGCAGATCCAAGGCATCGATGGCCGCAGAAAGAAAGACTTCGCGTTCCCGAAGAAGGTTCGCGGCAAGACCCATGCGGATGGCGCGGCGCGCGACTTCGGCCTTTTCGCGAAGATCGAGCGTATCTCGCCGCGCCGAAGCAAGATCGAGCGAGAGCCGGCGCAACACCATGGCGCGGCGTTCGCCGACCGCTTCAGCCATGCTGGACAGGAATTCACGAGATCGTCTGTCTGCTTCGCGATCTAGCGCGCACCCCCTGAGCGCGATCGCGCGGCGCAAGGCATGCTCCGGTTGTGCACCATTTCCCGCCCCAGGACCGACGGGCGCGTCATCGCCCCCCGTGGCGCGCGACAGGCATTCACCCTCTGCAACCAGCGCATCGATCTCGGCGTCGATGGACGAGATCTGCGTCTCGAGATCCGTGCGGTCGAGGACCGCGACCACCTGGCCAAGACGCACCTGTTCGCCTTCTTCCACGACGACCGCGGCCAGCGCCGTTCCAGCGGGAATCGACACCCGCGCGATCTTCCTGGCAGGCCGAATCTGTCCGACATATTCGGCCGAGGTTGAAACCCGCACCTCACCAAGCCATCGGGCGGTCACCGCGACCAATCCGCCGACGGCGGCGGCGGAGACCACAAGCCACCCTATCCGGTGCACCCAGCGGCGCGCGCCGAACCCGGCGGCCGTGACTGTTTCAGGCTGACGGTGTCGCATTGGCTTTCTTCGCTCCGGTCGCCTTGCGGGGGTCGTAGGTTTCGACCTTGACCTCGATGACACGCCGCTCGTCTTCGGCGCGGGGATCGAAGGAAAGGCTTCTGCGAATCACTTCGGCCAGGGGGCTTGCCCGTCCCGTGCCGCCCTCGAGTTCTGCGCGCGCGCTCTCGATCTGGCCCGACGTGATCTCGGGGCCCGTATCGCGCAGGCGGATGACACAATGGCCCTGGAAGTTCTTGAACTCGAAGCTGATCTTTTCCTCGGCCATCCCGACGGACGACTGACAGGAAAGCGCCAGGAGTTCTGCCGCAACCAGGCTGACGGCGCGGCGGTTGGCCTCGTCCCCGTTTCGACGGAATTGCGAGCGGATCCAGTTGACAAGGATGTCCTCGGACTCGAGCTGACGGCGGACGAGAAGCCGCGACCAGCCCGACGTCATGCGGGAGCGGACCTCGGCGGCGGGACCCACGTCCACGATCCGCCCTTCGTGCATCACGACCAGACGATCGCAGGTTTCGAGGAGTGCCCGGTGCGAGGTGCAAAGAAGAAAGGTGCGGCCGGCCCGGCGCTCGGCGCCGATGCGCTCCACCAACGCGGTCACGAGCTCTTCCGAGGCACCATCTTCAGGGCGGTCGAAGAGATAGAGCGGCGGCGCGACAAGAAAGGCGCGGGCCAGGGCGAGCGCTTTCGCGTCGCTGGAAGAAAGCTCGTTCGCGCGGCTCGTGCGGGTCACGCGATCGACGGCATCGGCCGAATAAAGGAGCTGCTCGAGCACAACCCGGCCCCGATCGACGAGGGCACCCCCGTGAAAACAGGTCAGGTTGTCGAGGCCCGATTCGGGAAGGTGAAGCGGAACGGCGCCGACATGTACAAGCGTCGCGGCCCGCGATTGGGGCGAGCGCTCCCACAAATCCTCGTCATTCATCGACACGTTGCCGCGCACGTGGCAGCCCGCCAGGCTGAACGGATCGGCCAGCGCGCGGAGAAGCATCGACTTGCCCGCCGCCGCACCGCCGATGATCCCGACGACGCTGCCCGGCTTCGCCTCCAAGTCGACATCGGTCAGTATTGCCTTTCCGTTTCTGTCGGTGACGGCAAGCCCCTGAATGTCCAGCCCGGCCGGGCCCGCAACATCTTCGCGTTCCCGGCGGGGCAGGCGGACGACCTCGTTACCGCCGTCGACGGCTTCCGGCCCCGGCTGACGTCGTTGCACGACATGTCGCGCCACTGCGCCCGCGGACCAGAACGAGAGAAGGGCCACGGATGCAACGGCAGATGTATCGATGACCTCTCTCGCCGCCAGCCAGGCCGCTGTTGCAAAACCGCCGAGGAGCGCCCCCCAGGCGGCCGTCCTGACGACGGCGCCGGACAGCCCGTTGTGTTTCGGAACCGTGGCGGCGAGCCGGAAGCCGGTCATGTCCCGCCCGCCGAGCACCGGCACCGATTCTGCCGGCAGGAAATCCCAGAGCGGCTCTGCCTCGTCCCGGCGGTCCAGCCACGCCACCGCGAGCCACGCCACGCTACTTGCGATCAGCACCGGAAGCCCAAGAGCGGGATGAAGGAACTCGAGCACCATGAAGACCATGACGGCAACCACGGCCTGCGCCGATCGCGCAAAGCGAGTGCGCGCGTAGCGAAAGCCGCGAAGCGCCCGCGCATGGGCGTATTCGAGCGCCATGGTGCCAAAGAGGATCGTCACGGCAAACACCGACAGGAGCGGTGCGACCAGGGTTTCCCCGCGCTCGACCACCAGCCGGTCGAGATACACGGGCACGACGGCCACCGTCAGAATTCCGATGGCGATGAGCGCCGAGAACGTCCACGAAAGAACCCTCGCCCATCCCGGCGACGATCTGTCCCGGCCGCGCAGCACGGTTCCCGCGCAGGAATCCTCGCCCCCGGCGGAACGCCCTTCAAGCATGTCGGAATCGGTGGATGCGGTCATGATCCCGCCCTTCTCGTCAGATTGCTCTGCCCGGACCATAGCGGCATGCCCATTAACAATGTCTTGTCGCCCGAAGGAGGGGGCCGCCAGACCGCCGCGCTCCGATTCTCTCTTTGTTAACGGGCGCCAAGGTAGTCCTGAGCGCATCAACAAACGGGACGACCGCGACATGGATTCGGACAAGCAAGGAAAACGGGGCTCGGCGGCTCAGGGCATTCGCGCGTTCGGCGTTGCCGTCCTTGGCGTCGCGATCGTGTCCTGGGCTGTCGGCTCGGCCGCGCGATCGATCTTCCTGCACCAGGAAGAGGAGATCATTCCGATCATCGCCGGTGGCGAACTTGATGATATCCCCGCCCTCATGCGGGGAAACCTGCCCACGGCGACCACCAGCCTCGTGCGGGGGGAGAAGAAGCGCGAGAAGCCGCCACGCATGTGCGAGATGCCCGAGGACTACTTCGATCATCTCGACCGCGGAGAGGACCGCGCGCCGGGTTACACGCGCCGAAATGAATATATCCGCAAGTATCGGGACCGTCGCGGCTTCCTGACCGAGCGCGAGATGCGTGCGGCAAGGGCGGCGTGGCACTACTTCGAACTTTTCACCCAGGAAAGCACCGGGCTTGCCAATGCGGTGGGCAACTATCCGTCGACAACGCTCTGGGACACGGCGTCCTACGTCGCGGCGATGGTTGCGGCCTACGAGCTCTGCCTGATCGAGAAACCCGAGTTCGACCGGCGGATGATGAAGCTTCTGACCACGATGAAGCGCCTCGATCTCTTCCGCGGAGAGCTGCCGAACAAGGTGTATCACACCAAGACCGGCGCGAAGGTCGACTACACCAACAAGCCGGGCGAGATCGGGTTCTCGGCCCTCGACATCGGGCGATTCCTCGTGTGGATGCGGATCGTGAAGAACCGCTACCCCTACTTCGGCAATACCATCGATTCGATGCTGCTGAAGTGGGACTACTCGCACGTCATTGACGCCGAAGGGCTCCTTTACGGCGGCCATATCGACAAGGAAACGGGCAAGACCCTGTATTCTCAGGAAGGACGGCTCGGGTACGAGGAATATGCCGCAAAGGGTTTCGCGCTGTGGGGGTTCCGCCCCCGGCTTGCCCATCGCGCCGAACCGTTCCTGACGGCCACGATGTACGGCATCGCCGTCCCCTATGACGGGCGCGACCCGCGCGTGTTCCACTCGCAGAACTACGTCGTGACGGAGTCCTATCTCCAGGACGGGCTGGAACTTGGCTGGGACCTTCCGCACGACGACTCATCGCCCGACTACGTCCATTCGGACGGCTGGCGCGCCGAGTTCGCCGACAGGATCTATGAAGTGCAGGAAGCCCGCTGGCGGCAGACCGGCTTCATGACCGCCCGCTCGGAACACAACGTCAAGGGGCCGCCCTATTTCACCTATGACACCATCTTCTCGGACGGCTACCCTTGGAACACGGTGACGCCGCGCGGCGACTACGTGCCGGATCATGCCGCGGTCGCCTCGAAGGCCGCTTTGGGCATGTGGGCCATGTGGGACACCGAATACACGGATGTCCTCTATGAAGCGATCATCGACCTCTACGACCCGGAAAAGGGCATGTACGAGGGGCTCTACGAAAGCGGCGGCGGGCGCGTCGAGATCTTCACCGCCAACAACAACGGCGTCATCCTGACCGCCCTTCTCCACAAGGTGCAGGGGACGATCCTGACCCCGTACACTGGCGAAACCGAGGTCTGGTATACCGCCTTCCGCGACCAGGACATCCGCATCAAGCGCAACATGCCGGACCCTCCGCAGGAAGAAGACTGGCTTCCCGCGCTTCGTCACTCGATCCAACAAGAGGCTGAGTTCTGATGCAAAAACTGACCGTATCGATCGTCCTGGCTGGCGCCTTGCTGGCTGCGGCGCATCCCGCCATCGCTCAGAGCACTGCCTTCGAGCGCCGCGAGGAAGCCTTCGCGTCCGAAAACGCGATCCTCGACACGTCCATTCCATTCGCGATCGGCGCCCGACAGGCCGAGCAGAACCTCCGGGGGTCCTTCGGATGGCCCACGTTTCAGGAGGGCCTGGTTGACGGCGTCTACTTCCGCTTCGACCCGGACGGCTATGCGCGCTTTTCGCCGTCTCCGCGTCTCGACACCGACGTGTTCGAGGTCGTATGCCGGCCGCGAACCTACACCTGCCAGGGCCAGAAACCGGGCCTGACGGTCCTCCTGAACGAGCGCGGCCAGCTTCAGCTCGTTCTGCCCAACGCCGCGCAGGGCGACACCTTTGCCCTTTCCGACGGCGTCTCGGAACTGGCGCTGCCCGAGCGCATCCTCCAGCCCCTCGACATTCGCCTCGAAACGCTGCTCGCATCCGGCGGCGAGTTGATCGTGCGCCGTGGCACCAACGAGATCGACCGGATTTCCCTGAAAGGATTCTCGGCCGTGGCCGCCTACCTTCGGTGGGTGGCCGCACGGCAGGACTACACCGTTCTGCCCCGGGGTTGGCCGGTGCCCAACTCGAAGGGTGCCGACGGCAACGA
>RFGD01000240.1 GCA_003696705.1 Alphaproteobacteria bacterium
ATGGCCGAGGAAATGCTCCGCGCCCAGTTCGGCCGCAAGGTCGTCGACCACCGCACCTGGGTGATCGCCGGCGACGGCTGCCTCATGGAAGGCATCAGCCACGAGGCCATCGGCCTTGCCGGGCGCCAGAAGCTGTCGCACCTGATCGTCCTTTGGGACAACAACAACATCACCATCGACGGCGAGGTGTCGATCGCCGACGCAACTGACCAGCACAAACGCTTCGAGGCCGCCGGCTGGCTGGTCCTGCGCTGCGACGGTCACGACCCCGAGGACATCGACCGCGCCCTGACCGAGGCGAAGGCCGCCGACCGGCCGGTGCTCGTCGACTGCAAGACGCACATCGGCTTCGGCGCGCCGCACAAGCAGGACACCGCCGGGGCCCATGGCGCGCCCCTTGGCGCGGAAGAGATTGCCGCCACCCGGGCCGCCTACGGCATCGACTGGGGTCCCTTCGAAATCCCCGCCGAGATCAAGGCCCAGTGGGAAGCGATCGGGGCGCGCGGCAGGGCCGAACGCGAAGCCTGGGCCG
The DNA here is from genome assembly GCA_003696705.1 of Alphaproteobacteria bacterium. GTDB lineage: Bacteria > Pseudomonadota > Alphaproteobacteria > Rhodobacterales > Rhodobacteraceae > RFGD01. The sequence goes on from RFGD01000240.1 coordinate 533, forward strand.
AGCGCTTCGAGGGCCTTTCCGCCCAGCGCCGCGCCGAATTCGAGCGGCGCCTGGCCGGCGCGCCTTCGCGGCGTCTGGCCGGCGCCATCCGCGCGGTCAAGAAGGCCGCCGCCGCCGACCGGCCCAAGGTCGCGACCCGCAAGGCGTCCGAGATGGTGCTGACGGCCGTCAATCCGGTCTGCCCCGAGACTGTGGGCGGTTCGGCCGACCTGACGGGGTCGAACAACACGCTGACGCCCGATCTTGGTGTCTTCCTGCCCGAAAACCGGAAAGGCCGCTACGTTCACTACGGCATCCGCGAGCACGCCATGGCGGCGGCCATGAACGGCATGGCGCTTCACGGCGGCCTTCGCCCCTACGGCGGCACGTTCCTCGTCTTCTCGGACTATGCGCGGGCGGCGATGCGACTGTCGGCGCTGATGGGCGTGCCGACGGTCTACGTGATGACCCACGATTCGATCGGCCTTGGCGAGGACGGGCCGACGCACCAGCCGGTCGAGCATCTGGCAATGTGCCGGGCGACGCCCAACACGCTCGTCTTCCGCCCCGCCGATGTGGTCGAAACCGCCGAGGCGTGGGAGATCGCGCTGACCGAGACGCGGCGCCCCTCGGTCCTGGCGCTTTCGCGACAGGGGCTGCCGACGGTGCGCACCCAGCACAAGGCGCGCAACCTGACCGCCCAGGGCGCCTATGTCCTTGCCGAGGCGACGACGAAGCGCCGGGTGATCCTGATTGCCACCGGCTCGGAAGTCGAAATCGCCCTTTCCGCGCGCGAGATGCTCGAGGCCGAGGGGATCGGCACGCGCGTCGTCTCGATGCCGTGCATGGAGCTTTTCGCCGCGCAGGACGAAGCCTATCGCCGCCGGGTCCTTCCGGCCGGCGCCGTGCGCATCGGCATCGAGGCCGCGGTGCGCGCCGGCGGCTGGGACCGCTGGCTTCTGGGCGAGCGCGGACGCGAGGCGAAGGCCGATTTCGTCGGGATGGAGAGCTTCGGCGCCTCGGCGCCGGCGGCCGATCTCTACCGCCATTTCGGCATCACGGCCAAGCGCGTCGCCGACCGCGCCCGCGCGCTCCTCTGAACCCCTTGCACGTGGACCCGGCCGGCCGCACGCGGCCGGTCGTCACCGGCGGGCGGGGCCTCAGTAGGCGAACAGCTCGCGCACGTCCTTCGTGAAGGCCCCGCGGACGTCCGCCATCTCGCCGGGCGAGACATGGGCGTCGAGCACGTCCAGAACCGCGCCGATTGCAATCTCGGGATCGCCCAACGGGTCGGTCCGGAACGCCTTTTGCACCTCCTCGATGAAGGCGTCCTTCTTGCGAATCCGCTTCGGGGTCTTCGACGGGTTCCAGGCCTCGTAGTAGATCCCGCGGATGAGCGTCGGCAGCTGATCGCCCAAGTCCGCCGCCTCGTCCGGGGTCAGGTTGTCACGCACCGCGTGCAGCACCGCCCGCAGCAGACGATAGGCGCGCTCCTTGTCTTCCCAGCCGGTGCGCTCGTTGACCTCGTTTACCCAGATGTTGGCGGTCTGCACCGCCTCGTCGATGATCTTCAGCCCAAGGGCACTCATCCCCAAACCTCCCGATTCTTTCACCTGATCTGAACGATTGCATTCTAGATGCCCCGGGGGCCGGGCGGCCTTGACCCAGATCAGGCCAAAAGTGATGGCGCTAACAGGGCATGCTTGCGCTAACATTTTGATTTTTTGTAAGGATTTCCCTTCACAGTTCTGCGCACAATTGTATACGGAAGGCGCGGGCACCGGGCCCGCCCACCACGAGAGGCCCGCCCACCACGAGAGGATTGCGGAGATGACCGTCACCATCGGGATCAACGGCTTTGGCCGAATCGGCCGCTGCACACTTGCCCATATCGCCGAAAGCGCGCGCAACGACGTGCAGGTCGTCAAGCTGAACGCGACCGGCCCCATCGAGACGAACGCCCATCTTCTGAAATACGACAGCGTGCATGGCCGCTTCGGCGGCGAGATCCGCATCGACGGCGACACGATGGACATCGGCCGCGGTCCGATGAAGGTCTTCTCGACCTACGATCCGGAGGAGCTGGACTGGGAGGGGGTCGACGTGGTCCTCGAATGCTCGGGCAAGTTCAACGCCCGCGAAAAGGCGGCCGTCCACCTTGCGCGCGGGGCCAAGCGGGTCCTCGTCTCGGCGCCGGCAAGGAATGCCGACAAGACGATCGTCTATGGCGTCAACCACCGAGAGCTCGAGCAGGTGCACGAAGTGGTCTCGAACGCCTCCTGCACCACGAACTGCCTTGCACCGCTGGCCAAGGTCCTGCACGAGGCGATCGGGATCGAGCGCGGCGTGATGACGACGATCCACTCCTATACCGGCGACCAACCGACGCTGGACCGCCGCCACAAGGATCTCTACCGCGCGCGGGCTGCGGCCATGGCCATGATCCCGACGACGACGGGCGCCGCCCGCGCCATCGGCGAGGTCCTGCCCGAGCTTGCGGGACGCCTTGACGGGACGGCCCTTCGGGTCCCGACGCCCAATGTCTCGGCCGTCGATCTGACCTTCGAGGCCAGCCGTTCGGTGACCGTCGACGACGTCAACGAGATCGTGCGCGAGGCCGCCGCAGGCGCCATGGGTGCGGTCCTGGCCTACGATCCGGAACCGAAGGTCTCGATCGACTTCAATCACACGACGCATTCGTCTATCTTCGCCCCGGACCAGACCCGCGTCGTCGGGGGCCGCACGGTGCGCGTCCTGGCCTGGTATGACAACGAATGGGGCTATTCCTGCCGCATGGCGGACGTCGCCGCGGCCATGGGGCGCCTCATCTGACACGGGGGGGGCGCGGCATGCCGCGCATGCCATGACGAACCGGATCGCGATCGGCCTTGGACTTTGCATCGCTGCGGTGTTCCTGGCCGATCGTCTGTTCTTGCACATGGACCTGCACATCCTGGTCGGCCGCCGCCTTCTGGACCTGACCGAATATCTTGCGTTCTGGCGCTAGGCGCCCGGGGTTGCAGCGATTTGTCCCGTTGCCGCACGGGCGCCCGTTTGCCAGCCTGCGCGGGCAAACGGCCGCCATCGCGGCCCCGTGACGGAGGGACCATCATGGCCTGGAAGACGCTCGACGATCTGGACATCAAGGGCAAGAGGGTGCTCGTGCGCGTTGACATCAACGTGCCGGTAGAGGACGGGCGGGTGACGGATGCGACCCGCATCGAGCGGATCGTGCCGACGATCCGCGACATCCTCGAAAAGGGCGGCAAGCCCATCCTTCTTGCGCATTTCGGCCGCCCGAAGGGAAAGCGCGTCCCCGAAATGTCGCTGAAGGTCGTGGTGCCCGCACTCACCTCGGCGCTTGGCGTGCCCGTTCGCTTTGCCGACGACTGCATCGGCGAAGAGGCCGAAAAGGCCGTCGCCGCGCTTCAGCCCGGCGAGGTGCTGCTTCTCGAGAACGTGCGTTTCCACCCCGGTGAAGAGGCGAACGACCCCGAATTCGTGAAGGCGCTGGCGCGGCTTGGCGACGTCTTCGTGAACGACGCCTTTTCGGCCGCGCACCGCGCCCATGCCTCGACCACCGGGCTGGCGCGGGTCCTGCCCGCCGCCGCGGGCCGCCTGATGGAGGCCGAGCTGCGCGCCCTCGAGGCGGCGCTTGGCAACCCGACCCGGCCCGTCACGGCGGTCGTCGGCGGCGCAAAGGTTTCCACCAAGCTCGATCTTCTCAACAACCTTGTCACGAAGGTCGACGAGCTCGTCATCGGCGGCGGCATGGCCAACACCTTCCTTGCCGCGAAGGGCATCGACGTCGGCAAGTCGCTGGCCGAGCACGAGATGACGCGCACGGCGCTTTCCATTCTCGAGAAGGCGGGCGATGCCGGCTGCACCATCATCCTTCCGGCCGACATCGTCGTCGCGTGGGAATTCAAGGCCGGCGCCGAGCACAAGGTTCTTCCCGCCAATGCCTGTCCGCCGGACGCCATGATCCTTGACGCCGGCCCCGAGACGGTCCGCCTCATCGAGGACGTCTTCGCGCGGTCGAAGACCCTTGTCTGGAACGGCCCCCTTGGCGCGTTCGAGATCGAGCCCTTCGACACCGCGACCGTGGCGGCAGCGCGCGCCGCGGCCCGGCTGACGAAGGAAGGGAAACTCATCTCGGTCGCCGGCGGCGGCGACACCGTCGCGGCGCTCAACAAGGCCGGCGTGACACAGGACTTCACCTATGTCTCGACCGCCGGCGGCGCGTTCCTCGAGTGGATGGAAGGCAAGGTCCTTCCCGGCGTCGCGGCGCTGGAAGACGCGGTGCCGGCCTGAGCCGGGACGCACCGGGAAAGACGACAGGGACGGGACCGGGGCGACACGCGCTTCGGTCCCGTTTTTTCCGCGCGCCGGACGCCTTCCGCCCCGCCGGCCGTTAGCGCCTTTCGTTAGCGCGATCAGCATTGCGCGGCGCCCGAACGGGCCCTACCCCAAGGGGAAAGGAAAGCCAGAGGAGGTGCCCCATGCGTGCAACGCGGACCGTGCGAAACATCCTTGCCAACTACGAGGGCGACACGCCGGGGGTGAAGGCAAACCTCTGCCGCATGCTGATGCACGGGCGCCTTGGCGGCACCGGGAAGATGATCATCCTGCCGGTCGACCAGGGGTTTGAGCATGGCCCCGCCCGCTCCTTCGCGGCCAACCCGGCGGCCTACGACCCGCATTACCACTATCAGCTGGCGATCGATGCCGGGCTCAACGCCTATGCCGCACCCCTTGGCATGATCGAGGCCGGGGCCGACAGCTTCGCCGGTCAGATCCCGACCATCCTGAAGGTCAATTCGGCCAATTCGCTGATCCCTTCCGAGGCGCCGAAGGATCAGGCCATCACCGCAAGCGTCGATGACGCCCTTCGGCTTGGCTGCTCGGCGATCGGTTTCACGATCTACCCCGGCTCGTCGCAAGCGCTCGAGATGTTCGAGGAAATCTCGGCCATGCGCGAGGAGGCGGCCGCGAAGGGCATCGCCACGGTCATCTGGTCCTATCCCCGCGGCGAGGCACTTTCGAAGGAGGGGGAATCCGCCGTCGACATCGCCGCCTACGCGGCGCAGATTGCCGCGCTTCTGGGGGCGCACATCATCAAGATCAAGCTTTCCACCGACCATCTGGAACAGCCGGCCGCCCGCAAGGTCTACGAGGACGAGCGCATCGACATCGCGACGCAGGCGGCGCGCGTTCGCCACTGCATGCAGGCGGCCTTCAACGGTCGACGGATCGTCGTGTTCTCGGGCGGGGCAAAGAAGGGCGCCGACAGTGTCTTCGATGACGCCCGCGCCATCCGTGACGGCGGGGGCAACGGCTCGATCATCGGCCGGAACACGTTTCAGCGTCCCCGCGATGAAGCGCTGAAGATGCTGGCCCGGCTTCAGGACATCTACCGCGGGAAGGCCTGAGTTCCGGCGCGACGGGGGATTCCCTTTTTCGCCGATCTGTGCAACGATGGCCCCGAACCGCCCGGCAAGCGGCGGCGAGTGAGGCATTTCATGACGCAAGGAACCGGTTCCCCGGGCTTTTTTCCGTTCGTCTATTTCAGCGCCTGTCTGGTGGCGACGGCCTATTTTGCCTTTGCTGCCGTGCAAGGCGACTTCGGGCTGTTCCGACGCATCCAGCTAGAGGCCGAGATCGCCACCGAGCGCACCGAACTGTCGCGGCTCGAGGCGCGGCGGGACTTCCTGCGCAACAAGACGCGGCGGTTGTCGGATGCCTGGCTCGACCTCGATCTTCTGGACGAAGAGGCACGCCGGGTCCTCGGCTATATCCGCGCCGACGAGATCGTCGTCCGCTAGGCCCCGCATCCGGCGAATGTCTGCCTTGCTTCGCGCGCAATGCGCGATTTTTTTGCTGCGCGGCCGCCATGCCTTCGCTATAAGATAGTTCAACGTTAAACCATCCATGCTGATGAGCGGGGACCGACGCGATGGCCGCACGAAAGAAAGCCGCAGTTCCAAAGCCTTCCAGGGAAGATCTTCTTCATTACTACCGCGAAATGCTGCTGATCCGGCGATTCGAGGAAAAGGCGGGCCAGCTTTACGGCATGGGCCTGATCGGCGGTTTCTGCCATCTCTACATCGGCCAGGAAGCGGTCGTCGTCGGTCTTCAGGCCTGCGCCGACGAGGGCGACAAGGTCATCACATCCTATCGCGACCATGGCCACATGCTGGCCTGCGGAATGGACCCGAAGGGGGTCATGGCCGAGCTGACGGGGCGCATCGGCGGCTACTCGAAGGGCAAGGGCGGCTCGATGCACATGTTCTCGAAGGAGAAGAACTTCTACGGCGGGCACGGCATCGTCGGCGCGCAGGTGCCGCTTGGGGCGGGGCTTGCGCTGTCGGATGCCTACCTCGGGAATGACCGCGTCACGTTTTGCTACTTCGGTGACGGCGCCGCGAACCAGGGCCAGGTCTACGAGGCCTACAACCTTGCCGAGCTCTGGGAACTGCCGGTCATCTTCGTGATCGAGAACAACCAGTACGCCATGGGCACCAAGGTCGAGCGGGCCACGAAGTCGAAGACCCTGTGGGAGCGCGGCGTGGCCTTCGGCATCCCCGGCGAAGAGGTCGACGGCATGGACGTCCTGGCCGTGCGCGCCGCCGGCGAGGCGGCCGTCGCCCACGCCCGGGCGGGCCGCGGCCCCTACATCCTCGAGATGAAGACCTACCGCTATCGCGGTCACTCGATGTCGGACCCGGCGAAGTATCGCACCCGCGAGGAAGTCCAGAAGGTCCGAGAGGAAAAGGACCCGATCGACCATGTCCGCAAGCTGATCGTCGAGGCAGGTCACGCCACCGAGGAACAGCTCAAGGAAATCGACCGAGAGGTGAAGGCGCTCATCAACGAGGCGGCCGAGTTCGCCAGGACCAGCCCCGAACCGCCGGTCGAAGAGCTCTGGACCGACGTCTACGCAGAGGCCTGAGACATGCCGCATTTCGAGATTCACATGGCCGATGGCGGGCGCGCCCGGAAGTTCTACGCCGGGCTTTTCGGCTGGCGCTTCAGACCGATGCCGGGCGGCGAAGAGGTCGACTACCACCTGATCGAGGGTGATGGCATCGGCGAGGGCTGCGGGCTGACCGCCGGCATGATGCGCCGGCTCGGCCCCGCGCCGGAACCCGGCTCTCCCGTCCGCGGCGGCACCATGACCTTCGAGGTCGCCGACTGCGACGAACGCTATTCCTGGGCGCTGGCCAATGGCGGCGCCGAGGCGCTTCCCCCCACCGACTTTCCCGGCATCGGCCGCTGTGCCTATGTCGAGGATGGCGAAGGAAACATTGTCGGGATGATTACCCCGGCCCAGGAGGACAACTGAGTCATGGCAACCGAAATCCTGATGCCCGCCCTCTCGCCGACGATGGAGGAAGGCACGCTGGCCAAGTGGCTGGTCAAGGAAGGCGATCATGTGGAAAGCGGCCAGATCCTGGCCGAGATCGAGACCGACAAGGCAACGATGGAATTCGAGGCTGTCGATGAAGGGATCATCGGCAAGATCCTGGTGCCCGAGGGCACCGAAGGCGTGAAGGTCAACACGCCCATCGCCATTTTGCTCGAAGAGGGCGAAAGCCTGGACGACGCCGCCGTGACGGCCCCTGCCCCGGCCGAGGCTGCGCCGGCGGCAGCACCGGCAGCCACGGTGCCTGCCCAGCCCGCGACCCCGGCGCCCGCCGCGGCCCCTGCGGCCCCCGCCGCCGAGCCCGAAATCCCGGCGGGCACCGAGATGAAACCCCAGACGGTGCGCGAAGCGCTGCGCGACGCGATGGCCGAGGAAATGCGCCGCGACGAGACGGTGTTCCTGATGGGCGAAGAGGTTGCGCAGTATCAGGGGGCCTACAAGGTCAGCCAGGGCCTTCTTGACGAATTCGGCGAACGCCGGGTCCGCGACACCCCGATCACCGAGATGGGCTTTACCGGGCTTGGGGTGGGCGCGGCCTTTGCCGGGCTGCGCCCCATTGTCGAGTTCATGACCTTCAACTTTGCCATGCAGGCGATCGACCAGATCGTCAACTCGGCGGCCAAGACCCTTTACATGTCGGGCGGGCAGATCAACGTGCCCATCGTGTTCCGCGGCCCGAACGGCGCCGCCGCGCGCGTCGCCGCGCAGCACAGCCAGGACTATGCTTCCTGGTATGCGCATGTCCCGGGTCTCAAGGTCGTCATGCCCTACTCGGCGGCGGACGCGAAGGGACTTCTGAAGTCGGCCATCCGGGACCCGAACCCGGTCGTCTTCCTCGAAAACGAGATCCTCTACGGCCAGAGCTTCGACGTGCCGGTGCTCGAGGATTTCACCGTGCCCATCGGCAAGGCCCGGATCTGGCGGGAAGGGACCGATGTCACTCTTGTCAGCTACGGTATCGGCATGCGTCACACACTGGCCGCCGCCGACATCCTGGCCGAAGAAGGGATTTCGGCCGAAGTCGTCGATCTGCGATCGCTTCGCCCGATGGACACCGAGACCGTGGTGCGATCGGTCATGAAGACGAACCGCTGCGTGACCGTCGAAGAGGGCTGGCCCGTCGCCTCGATCGGGAACTACATCGCGGCCGTGGTCATGCGCGAAGCGTTCGACTGGCTCGACGCGCCGGTTCTGAACGTCAACGGGAAAGACGTCCCGATGCCCTATGCGGCCAACCTCGAGAAGCTTGCGCTTGTCTCGCCGGCCGAGATCGTCGAAGCCGTGAAGGCGGTCACCTATCGCTAGGGGCCCGGCGTGACGACCATCAAGCACAATGGCCCCCTACGCCCGACCGAGGGAGTGAACTGACATGGCGACAGAAATTCTCATGCCCGCCCTTTCGCCGACCATGGAGGAAGGCAAGCTTGCGAAATGGCTGGTGAAGGAAGGTGACCGGGTCGAATCCGGCGACATCCTCGCCGAGATCGAGACCGACAAGGCCACAATGGAATTCGAGGCCGTCGACGAAGGCATCATCGGCAAGATCCTGGTGCCGGAAGGGACCGAAGGCGTGAAGGTCAACACGCCCATCGCCATTCTTGTCGAGGAAGGCGAAGCCGTGCCCGAAGGCCCCGCAGCAACGCCTGCCGCGCCTGCCGCCGCGCCCGCAGCGCCAACACAGGCGCCGGCCGCGACCACAGCCGCGACATCTGCACCCGCGCCGTCCGAGGCGCCCGTTCGCGCCGTTGCGCCGGCATCGGCCGGCGGCCAGCGCATCTTCGCCTCGCCGCTGGCGCGGCGCCTGGCGGCCGAACATGGTATCGACCTCGCGGCGCTCGCGGGAAGCGGGCCCCACGGGCGCATCGTCAAGGCCGACATAGAGCGGGCCCTGGCCCAGGGTGTGGCGCCGGCTGCCGCGTCGGCCCCCGCGGCCCAGGCGCCGGCTGCGCCCCAGGCCGCAGCGGCTCCGGCGGGGCCGTCGGCCGCGGAAGTGGCGCGTCTCTACGAAGACCGGCCCTACGAGGAAGTGCCCCTCGACAACATGCGCAAGACCATCGCTGCCCGCCTTTCCGAGGCCAAGCGCGACATTCCGCACTTCTACCTCCGCCGAGAGATCCGGCTCGACGCCCTTCTCGCCTTCCGCGCCCAGCTGAACGCGACGCTTGCCGACCGCGGGGTGAAGCTCTCGGTGAACGATTTCATTATCAAGGCGGCGGCGCTCGCGCTTCAGGAAGTGCCCGACGCAAATGCCGTCTGGGCGGGTGATCGCATCCTCAGACTGAAGCCGTCGGACGTCGCGGTCGCCGTGGCGATCGAGGGCGGGCTCTTCACCCCCGTCATCCGCGATGCCGAGACGAAGTCGCTTTCGGCGATCTCGGCCGAGATGAAGGACCTTGCGGCCCGGGCGCGCGAACGCAAGCTTGCGCCGCACGAATACCAGGGCGGAAGTTTCGCCATCTCGAACCTCGGCATGTATGGCATCGACAATTTCGACGCCGTCATCAACCCGCCGCATGGCTCGATCCTCGCCGTCGGCGCGGGGGTCAGAAAGCCTGTCGTCGGGGACGATGACACCGTCGAGGTCGCCACGGTCATGTCCGTGACGCTGTCGGTCGATCATCGCGTGATCGACGGTGCGCTGGGGGCCGAGTTCCTGGCCGCGATCAAGCGCAACCTCGAGAACCCGATGGCCATGCTGGCCTGAGCGCGGCCGCGCCCTCGCTCTGTGTCCATCAGAAAGGGCCGGCGCCGCCGGCCCTTTTTCGTTCCAGGATAGAGCGAAGCACGCCGGGCTCAGCCGTCCTCGGCGTCCAGAAGCTGGTCCATGGTCAGCGAGGGCTGGTCACAGCCCGCCTCTCCGACGATGCGCGCCGGCACGCCCGCGACCGTCTTGCAGGCCGGGACGTCGCGAAGCACCACCGACCCCGCGGCGATGCGGGCGCAATCGCCCACGCGGATGTTGCCAAGGACCTTGGCGCCGGCGCCGATGAGAACACCATTGCCAATCTTCGGGTGGCGGTCCTGGTCTTCCTTGCCCGTGCCGCCAAGCGTCACCGAATGCAGCATCGAGACATTGTCGCCCACGACGGCGGTTTCGCCGATGACAACCGAATGGGCGTGGTCGATCATGATTCCCTTGCCAAGGCGTGCGGCCGGGTGGATGTCGACCCCGAAGACTTCCGACGAACGCATCTGGAAGAAATAGGCCATGTCGCGCCGGTCGTGCCGGCACAGCCAGTGCGCCACCCGATAGGTCTGAAGCGCCTGAAAGCCCTTGAAGAACAAGAGGGGCTGCAACAGGCGGTGGCAGGCCGGATCGCGTTCGAAGACCGCCATGAGGTCGGCCCGCGCGGCCTGGCCGATGGCCGGGTCGGCGGCGAAGGCTTCGTCGGCGATTTCCCGGACAAGCTGTTCGGACATCTCGCCCGAGGCCAGTTTCATCGCGATGCGATAGGCGATCGCCCGTTCAAGCGTGGGATGGTGCAGAACACTCGAATGGATCAGCCCCCCAAGAAGGGGCTCGGCCTCGACTGCCTCGGCCGCCTCTGCCCGGATCCGGGACCAGACCGGATCCACTTCCAGAAGTTGTTCGCGCGTCTTTGCCATGGCGCCCTCTCTCGGATCAAGGCTACACTAGATAAGCATCCGCGGCAAAAACTGGAAGTGACGATCGGAGGAACGCAATGGACAAGGCGACGCTGGCGCGCTTCCGAGCGCGCCTTCTGGACGAGCTGGCGGCCCTCGGCGACGACCTGGCCCAGGCCGAGGCCGATGCCGCCCCGGTCGAGCTCGACCAGCAGGCCGTCGGCCGGCTGAGCCGAATGGACGCGATGCAGCGCCAGGCCATGGCGGCGGCCACCCGGCGTCGCCGCGCAGCCGCCGCCGAGCGCATCCGCGCTGCACTCATGCGCATTGATGAAGGCGAGTATGGCTATTGCGAGATCTGCGGCGAGGAGATCGGCCTCGGGCGTCTCGAAATCGCCCCCGCCGCTACGCGCTGCGTCGGCTGCGCCCGCGGCTGAGCCGCCCTGCATCCTCGCGCCACTCGACGACGGCGCACAAGACCTCGGCGATACACCGGGCATACTCCGGATCGTCCCACGTCGGCTCGAGCGGCAGGGGACCGGCCGGCACCGCCGCGCCCAGCGAGCCGTCGCCCCATGCCGGGTGTGCCCGGCCAAGCCGCTTGCGCCAGCAATCGGCCCAATGGGCGCGCCAGACCAGCCGGCGCGCGGCGCCGGCCCGGGTGTCCGGCGGCATGCAAAGAAGGTGGCGTGCCGCCCGGGACACTTCCGCAGGCAGGACCGGCCGCATCACACGGCGTCCGGCAACGCCAGTTCCGCAAGATGGATGGAAAGACGGACGCGGCCGCTTGCGAAGCTTCCGGCGTCGGGCGTCAGGACCAGCGGCGTCGGCGAATAGTAGGCCTGCGGTGACTGGGTAAGACCGCGGACCCAGGCGTTCTTCGCCACACCGATCCCGCTTCCATAGCGGTTCTCCGCCCCGGTGACACCAAGGCTCCAGCTGGTCGGACCGCCCGTGATGTCCTCGATCACACGCCCGGTGACCCCGATCACCAGGGCACCGGCCGGGATCGCCGTTGTCGTCGTCGATACCGCTTCGGCGCCAAGAACGTGGTCGAATTCGAGGGCCCGAAGCTGAAGGCCCGCGCCGCCCGCGCTGAGCGTCACAAGGTCCGGCCGCCAGCCCTGCCCGTCATGGACCGCCATCGCCGAAATCGAGCGGACAAATGCCCGCCAACCCGACGCCGGTGTCAGGAAGGCCCAGCCGCCGCCCGCGCTGAGCGCGATCTTGCCGTCCTGACCGAGCCATTCGTTCACGGCGCCGGGGCCGACGGCCCAGGCCTGGCCTTCGGCCGCCGTCGCTGGCGGCTGCGTCACGTCGAGCGCCTCGAGCACAAGCATGGCCGCCGCGTCGACGCGCAGCAGGGCCTCGTTCACGGTGACATGCTTTTGCGCTTGCGCCGGTTGCAAGAGCGGCAGGGAAAGATTCGCGGTTTCAGACATCGAAGCTGATCCTCGTTGCAGGCCCGGGGCCGAACCGGGCGGAAATCTGGGCGACCGAAAGGCTCATGGCACCGGCGGCGCCGTCGGCAAGCTGGAGGCCCGTGTCGTAGGTCCAGTTTGGCGTCGTGACGATGACCTCGCGGAGCAGGGTTCCGTCCCTCTCCAGTCGCAGCTGATAGGCCTCGGTCTCTTCGCCAAGGGGCACGTCCGGCGCATCCCAGCCATCGCCGTCGATCCTCGTGCGCCGGATCCACGAAAAGGCCAGATCGCCGCCCGGCAGGCGGGAAAGGCGCAGATGGCACGGCGCATACGGGCGCAGGCCAATGCCCCGGAAGGCCTCGACACGGTGCACGAAGCTCGGGTCGTCGTAGCCGCGGTTGGCCGGGCCGATGCGATAGTGCCGCTGAAGCCCACGCGCCGTTGGCGCAAGGGCGATCTGAACCGGCGCCCCGTCGAGAAGCACGAACGTCGAACCTTTCGGCCAGCCGTCGGCCGCCGCCCCTTCCGTGCCCGCCTGCCCCCGCAGAAAGCCCGACAGCTCCCAAAGGCCGTCGGCGACAAGCGTCGCGCCGGTGAACTGGAAGAGTTCCCAGTTCTCGGGGCTGCCGTCGCCGATCGCCGCAATGTTGGCCCCTGCAAGGACGGCGGCCTCATCCGCGGCCGAAAGCGTGCCGTTCAGCCGCACCAGAAGGCGGGGGCCCCGCTGCCAGACGCCGGGCCGGCCCGGCGGCATGACCGATCCCGTGATCCCGATGCGCGCCGGCTGACCGACGCGGACATTGGCCTTGTAGTCGGCATCGGTCGCCGAGTCCCAGACCGCGACGCTGCCCGGCCAGGGCCGCGCCGCCACGGCAAGGTGCGGCGCATGCGGGACCTCGTCGCCGATGATGAGCGGCAGGTCGAGAAAGACCGGCAGAACCGGCACCGGCGGCGCGAACGGCCGCATGACGATGGCGTCCTCGCCGCTGTCCCGCGGTTCGATGGTCGCCGGCTCGACCCGAGACGCCTCGACGCGCCGCAGACCCGCGTCTTCCATGCGCTCGACGCGATAGAGCCGCTCGGGGGCGTCGTCGAAGGCGATCAGCGCGCCGGGCTCGACTTCCGTCGCGGACGGGGGCAGCGCAAGCGTCACCGTATCCCGCGCGATCCGCGCATCGGCCAGCCAGCGTTCCGCCACCGCGCGCGCCTCACTGTCGGTCAGCGCAAGGGGCAGCTCGCTTTCGCTTACGGCTTCGGTGTCGCCTGTGACGGAAAGCGCCTCGGCCACCCGGGTCCGATAGTCGCCGTCTGCCTCGACATGGGACACGCGAAGGCGCCCGGTCGTCTCGGCGCTGGCGGCACGGGTCCGTGTGACACCGGCCGTGCCGTCCGTATCGACCGCCAGCCCGTCGGGCGTGACAACCACGGCGGCCGTCCGGTCGCGCGGCTTGAACACAAGGGTGCCATCACGCTCGACGGCCTCGAAGCCGTACGCCAGCACAAGTGGCTGGAGCGACGCCCGCGCGCTTTCGGCGCGCTCGATCCGATAGCCGCGCACCAACCCGTGAAGCCCCGATGTATCGACCGCCTGGACCCCGGCCTGTCGGCATATCTCGGCCACCGTCGCGGAAAGCGGCACCGCACCGGTCCGCCCGTTAAGCCAGTGGCCCCGGTAGTAGTTCTGCCCGTCCGACCACGTGTCCGAAAGTGCGGGAAAGGCGGGATGGGGGCGCGCATCCCAGGCCCACACGAAGATCCGCGACGTGTCCACCATCGGCCCGCCGTAAACCGCCGAGACCGGGTTGACCGCCGCGTCGCTCCAGTAGTCCATGACGGCGCGCAGGTATTGGGCCTGGATCAGGTCATCGCGCCGCCCGGTCGAAAAGGGCGGCAGGCCGGATTCGGACGACCGCAAGTCAAGAAACCTGTTCGGCGCATTCGTCCCCTTGTCGACCGCCGGGCAACCGATTTCGGTGAACCATATCGGTTTCGAACCGGGCACCCAGGCTGTCGGCGACGGAGACCTCACGCCGCCGATGCGTTCGTGATGGGGATTTTGCCACCAGTTGCGGATGTCCTTGTAGCGGAAGACCCAGTCCTCGCCGTATGCCTCGTCGCGGATCGGTGTTCTGACCTGACGTTGCCGCGCGTCCTCGGTGGCGTAGTACCAGTCGTAGCCCTCTCCGCCCTCGATGTTCGATTTCAGATATTCCAGGTCGTGAATACTGCCCCAACCGGCATCCAGATGTTCGAAACCTTCACGCCAATCGGACAGCGGCATGTAGTTGTCGATGCCGATGAAGTCGATTTCCGCGTCGGCCCACAGCGGGTCAAGGTTGAAAAGGACATCACCCGAACCGTCCGGCGGGCGGTAGCCGAAATATTCCGACCAGTCGGCGGCATAGCCTATGCGGACATCGGGACCCAGGATCTGGCGCACGTCGGCGGCCAGCGCCCGAAGCGCGGCGACAGCCGGAAAGGTCCCGCCGGCGCCGCGAAGCTGGGTCAGCCCCCGCAGCTCCGAGCCGATGCAGAAGGCGCCCTGGCCCCCGGCAAGCTTGAAAAGATGCGCATAGTGGAGGACGAAACGACGGTAGGACCACTCTGCCGGGCCGACATAGTCGATCCGTTCGCCCGTGGTGACGAAATCCCCCGGGGCGGCAGCGCCGAAAAATGCCGCCACCTCGGCGTCAGCCGCGCTGGTGCCGTCCACGGTGCCGTCTCGGCCCGGCGCAACGGAACCGGTGATACGGCCGCGCCACGGCAAGGCCGGCTGCTCGGCCGCGCCCCACGGGTCGGACAGACCGTTTCCGGCCTGCTGGGTCATCAGGACGAAGGGGTAGAACATCACTCGAAGGCCGGCATCGTTCAGGTGCCGGATGGCCTCGATCACCGAGGC
>RFGD01000241.1 GCA_003696705.1 Alphaproteobacteria bacterium
CCGCTGAAGGTGCGCCGCGCGAACTTCTATGCGCCGCTCGACAGTCAGCCCCCGGATCGACCGCAGACGACGCCCTATCTGATGCGTGTCGAGGATTCGGTGATCGCCGAACTTGTCGACGAACTGTCCGATGCCGCCGCCTATACCGCACGGCGAGAGGCCATTGCCGAATGGAACGCCGGGCAGCCGGTGCTGAAACGCGGGATCGCGCTGACGCCGGTCAAGTTCGGGATCTCCTTCACGCTGACGCATCTCAACCAGGCGGGCGCGCTCGTGCATGTCTACCAGGACGGATCGATCCGGCTGAACCACGGCGGCACCGAAATGGGTCAGGGGCTGTTTCAGAAGGTTGCCCAGGTCGCCGCCAGCGCCTTCGGCGTCACCGTCGACCGTGTCACCATCACTGCGACCGACACGGCGAAGGTGCCGAACACGTCGGCCACGGCGGCCTCTTCGGGCAGCGACCTCAACGGCATGGCGACGCTTGCCGCCTGCCGGACCATTCGCGACCGGCTGACGGCCTTTCTTGCCGAACGCCACCAGGCCGATCCCGAATCGATCCGCTTCGAGGGCGGGCGGGTGCGAGTCGGGTCCGAAGAGCTGACCTTCGAGGATGTGGTGCGCGACGCCTATCTGGCGCGCGTCTCGCTGTCGGCCACGGGGTTCTACCGCACGCCGAAACTGCACTGGGACCGGCGCCGGGGACAGGGGCGCCCCTTCTTCTATTTCGCCTATGGCGCGGCGATCTCCGAGGTCGTGGTCGACACCCTGACCGGCGAGAACCGGATCCTCAGGGCCGACATCCTGCATGACTGCGGCCGGTCGCTGAACCCGGCGCTCGACATCGGACAGATCGAAGGCGGCTACGTCCAGGGGGCCGGCTGGCTGACGACGGAAGAGCTTGTCTGGGACGACCAGGGCAACCTGCGGACCCACGCGCCATCCACCTACAAGATCCCGGCCTGCAGCGACCGCCCGCGCGTCTTCAACGTGCGGATCTGGGAACGGGGCCAGAACCGGGAACCGACGATCTACCGCTCGAAAGCCGTCGGAGAGCCGCCGCTGATGCTTGGCATCTCGGCCTTTCTGGCCTTGTCGGATGCCGTGGCCGCCTGCGGCAGCGGGCGCCACTATCCGTTCCTTGATGCGCCGGCAACGCCCGAGCGCCTTCTGCGCGCGATCGACCGGCAACGAGGCCGCGCATGAGGGAGCACGCATGAGGGGCCGCGCATGACCTTCGACCGGCAGGGCCTGATCGACGCCTGCGCGATCCACGGTCGCGTTGCGCGGGTCGTCGTGGCCGCGGCGGCCGGCTCGACCCCGCGCGAGGCGGGCGCGTCCATGCTCGTCTGGGCAGACGGCGCCGCCGGCACCATCGGCGGCGGCCAACTCGAGTGGACGGCCCTCGGATCGGCCCGCCAGGCCCTGGCCGACGGGCGGCCGCGGGTTCTCGACCTCGCGCTCGGCCCCGACATGGGTCAGTGTTGCGGCGGGCGCGTGACGCTTGTGGTCGAGGTTCTGGACCACCAGGCCGCCGAGGCCGTGCCGGAAGCGCCGGTCCATCTTCGGAAGATCGCCGCCGACGCCCGCGCCACGCCACCGCCGGCCCTGGCGGCACGGCGGGCAACCGGCGACGCGCCGCCTGCGCCCATCCTCTCGCAGGGCTGGCTGCTTGAAGGGACAAGCCGTCGGCGGGTCGCGCTTTGGGTCTGGGGGGCGGGCCATGTCGGGCGCGCCATCGTCCGCACCCTTGCGCCGCTGCCGGGGCTTGCGCTGACCTGGGTCGACACCGACCCCGCGCGCTTTCCCGAGCCGCCGGCCGGCGTCCACGTCGTGCCCGCGGCGGCGCCCGACACCCTTGTCCCCCACTGCCCCGAAGACGCCGAACATCTGATCCTGACGCGCTCGCATGCGCTTGATCTTGCGCTCTGCCACCGGCTTCTCGGCCGGGGCTTCGCGTGGGCGGGGCTCATCGGGTCGGCGACGAAATGGGCCCGCTTTCGCCGCCGCCTTTCGGCGCTGGGGCACCCGCCGGCCAAGATCGACCGCATAACCTGCCCCATCGGCGACCCGTCCCTTGGCAAGCACCCGCAGGCCATTGCGATCGGGGTGGCCGCCGCGCTACTACAGCGGCACGGGACGATGGCCGAGGACGCCACGACCAAGGCGCTTGCGGAGGGACAGAATGGATGAACCGCTTCTGGTCGTCGAGGGGCTGACCAAGGCCTATCCCGGCGTCGTGGCCAACGACGGCGTCTCCTTTTCGGTCGCCCGGGGCGAGATCCATGCGCTTCTGGGCGAGAACGGCGCCGGCAAGTCGACGCTGGTGAAGATGATCTACGGTCTTGTGCGCCCCGACGCGGGCCGGATGCGGCTTTCGGGACAGGACTATGCACCATCCGAACCGCGCGAGGCGCGGGCCCGCGGCGTGGCCATGGTGTTCCAGCACTTCTCGTTGTTCGACGCGCTTTCGGTGGCCGAGAATGTCGCCCTTGGCATGGAGGCACCGCCCCCCATGACGCGGCTGGCCGAGCGCATCCGTGCCGTCTCCGAAGCCTATGGCCTGCCGCTCGACCCCGACCGCACCGTGGCGACCCTTTCCGCCGGCGAGCGCCAGCGCGTCGAGATCATCCGCTGCCTTCTTCAGGATCCGCGCCTTCTCATCATGGACGAACCGACCTCGGTCCTGACCCCGCAGGAGGTCGAGATCCTCTTCGAGACGCTGCGCAAGCTTGCCGCCGAAGGCACGGCGATCCTCTACATTTCGCACAAGCTCGAGGAGATCCGGGCGCTTTGCGATGCGGCGACCATCCTGCGCCGCGGCAAGGTCGTCGCCACTTGCACACCGCGCGAAACCTCGGCCGCGGCCCTGGCAGAACTGATGGTGGGCGCCGCCTTCCAGGCGCCAGAGCGCCAGCCGGTCGAGCCCGGCCAGGTCCTCCTCGAGGTCACGAAGCTCGACCTGCCACCCGACAATCCCCTCGGCACCAGCCTTCGCGAGATCTCCCTTGCCGTTCGGGCGGGCGAGATCCTTGGCATCGGCGGCGTTGCCGGCAACGGCCAGGAAGAGCTGGTCGCGGCCCTGTCGGGCGAGGCGACGACCGCCCCCGGCACCGTCAGGATCATGGGCGAGCCGGTCGGCCATCTCGGACCCAACCCGCGCCGACAGCGCGGTCTTCTGACGGCGCCGGAAGAGCGGCTTGGCCATGCCGCCGCGCCCGACATGACGCTGGTCGAGAACACCGCACTGACCGCCCTGGCGCGCATGAATCTGGCCCGCCGCGGGTTCATCGACTGGCCCAGGACGCGCGCGCTTGCCGAACGGATCGTGCGCCGCTTCGACGTGCGCACGGCCGGCGTCGAACATGCGGCAAGGTCGCTTTCGGGCGGCAATCTGCAGAAATTCGTGATCGGCCGCGAGATCCTGCAAGAGCCCCGGATCCTCGTCGTCAACCAGCCGACCTGGGGCGTGGACGCCGCGGCCGCCGCCGCCATCCGCCAGGCGCTCATGGACCTTGCCGCCGAGGGCGCGGCAATCGTGGTCGTCAGTCAGGACCTTGACGAACTCATGGAGATCTCGGACCGCTTCGCGGCGCTCAACGGCGGCCGGCTGAGCCAGAGCCTGCCCACCCGCGGCCTGACCGTCGAACAGGTGGGGCTCATGCTCGGCGGCACCCATGGCATGCACCGGCCGCAGGAGGCGTCTCATGCTGCACCTTGAGCCGCGCACCGAACCCTCGCGCCGCTGGAGCGTCATCGCCCCGCCCCTTGCGGTCGCGCTGACGATGCTGGCCGGTGGGGCACTGTTCGCCGCGCTTGGCAAGAACCCCATCGAGGCGATCCGCATCATCTTCTGGGACCCGCTCTTCTCGGACCAGTTCGCAGCCTACGCGCGCCCCCAGATCCTCGTGAAGGCGGGGCCGCTTGTGTTGATCGCGCTCGGGCTTTCGCTGGGCTTTCGGGCCGGCGTCTGGAACATCGGCGCCGAGGGCCAGTACATCATGGGCGCCATCGCCGGCGCCGCGGTCGGCCTGGCCTTCTACCCGGCCGAACACTGGGCCATCTTTCCGCTGATGATCCTGGCCGGCGGACTTGCCGGCTGGGCCTGGGCCATGATCCCGGCCCTCCTCAAGGTCCGCTTCAACACCAACGAGATCCTTGTCTCGCTGATGCTGGTCTATGTGGCCGAACAGCTTCTGGCGTCGATGGCGCTCGGCGCGCTCAGGAACCCCGAAGGCGGCGGCTTTCCGGGCTCGCGCAACCTTCAGCAATATCCCGCGGCCTCGAACCCCGAGCTGATCCCGGGCACGGGCGCGCACTGGGGCGTCGTCCTTGCCCTTGTCGCGGTCGTCGCCACCCATGTGCTTCTGTCGCGCCACAAGACGGGGTTTCACATCCGGGTCGCCGGCCAGTCGGAACGCGCCGCCCGGTTTGCGGGCGTGGTACCGGCCCGGCTTGTCGTCTTCTGCCTTGGAGTTTCGGGGGCCCTTGCCGGGCTCGCCGGCCTGTTCGAGGTCACGGGCCCGGCAGGCCAGATCTCGATCGACTTCAATGTCGGATACGGCTTCACCGCAATCATCGTCGCCTTCCTGGGCCGGCTTCATCCGATCGGCATCCTTCTTGCCGGGCTTCTCATGGCGCTGACCTACATCGGCGGCGAACTTGCGCAGCTCATGCTCGGGCTGCCGGCGGCGGCGATCTCGGCCTTTCAAGGAATGCTCCTGTTCTTCCTCCTTGCCGTCGACGTGATGACGAATTTCCGCATCCGCATCAGAAAGGGGAGAGGCTGATGGATCTTTCCGCGATCAGTCCGGTCCTTCTGCTTGCCTCGCTCATGGTGGCATCGACGCCCATCCTTCTTGCCGCCACCGGCGAGCTGGTGGTCGAGCGCGCCGGCGTCCTCAACCTTGGCGTCGAGGGCATGATGATCGTCGGCGCCGTGACCGGCTTCGTGGCCGCGGTCGCGACCGACAGCCCCGCGCTCGGCTTCGTGGCCGCGGCGGCAGGCGGGGCGGCGCTTTCCCTTCTCTTCGCCTTCCTGACGCAGATCCTCTTCACGAACCAGGTGGCCTCGGGCCTTGCGCTGACGCTGTTCGGCCTCGGGCTGTCGGCACTCCTTGGTCAGGGCTACATCGGCGTCAAGGCGCCGGTCCTGCCGCAGATCGAGATCCCCGGCCTGGTCGCGATCCCCGTCCTTGGCCCGATCCTCTTTCGCCACGACCTGATGGTCTATGTCTCGATCGCGCTGGTCGCGGCGGTCTGGCTGTTCCTGACGCGGACGCGGGCGGGCCTTGTCCTTCGCGCCGTGGGCGAAAACCACGACGCGGCCCATGCGCTTGGCTACAAGGTCGTGCGCATCCGCGTTCTGGCCATCCTCTTCGGCGGCGCGCTGGCCGGGCTGGGGGGTGCATACATCAGCCTGGTGCGCGTCCCCCAGTGGACCGAGGGGATGACGGCCGGGGCCGGCTGGATCGCGCTTGCCATCGTCGTCTTCTCGAGCTGGCGCCCCTGGCGCGTCCTCGTGGGCGCCTACCTGTTCGGCGGCGTGACGGTGTTGCAGCTCAACCTGCAGGCCGCCGGCATCGCGATTCCGGTCGAATATCTCTCGATGGCGCCCTACCTCGTGACGATCGTCGTCCTCGTGGCCATCTCGGCGCGCCGCGGCCGGTCGGCCGTGAATGCCCCGGCCTCGCTGGGCAAGGTGTTCCATGGTGGCGCGTAGGCGACGGCCAAGGACAGGGCGTGTCCGCGTCCTCGACATCCTGGACGGCCGCGATCCCGTCGTCGGGCGCAAGGTCGCCTATGCCATCAACTTCCTGATCGTGCTGGCGGCGGTCAGCTACGCCGCCTCGACCATGCCCGGCAACCCGCCCGCCGTCGAGACCGCGCTTGTCGCCATCGACGTCCTCGTGTCGGCGGTTTTCTGCATCGAATATTTCCTTCGCCTCTACGCCGCGCCGCGACGGCTTGGCTACGCGCTCAGCTTCTGGGGTATCATTGATCTTCTTGCTTGGGCACCGGCCGTCTTCCTTTCGCTCGACGTCGCGACGACCGTGCGGCTCGTGCGGCTCGTCCTGGTGCTGAGGCTTCTCAAGCTTCTGCGCTACAGCCGCGCGCTGTTGCGCATCGCGCGCGCCTTCCGGGCCGCGCGCGACGAACTGACGGTCTTCGCCGTGGTCGCGCTCTTCACGCTCTACCTGGCCGCCGTCGGCATCTACCACTTCGAGCACGACGCCCAACCGGACGTGTTTTCGTCGGTCCCGACAAGCTTCTGGTGGGCCGTGGTGACGCTGACGACGGTCGGCTATGGCGACATCGTCCCGATCACCGTCGGCGGGCGGATATTCGCCTCGGTCGCGATCCTCGTCGGCATGGCGATCTTCGCTGTGCCGGCCGGCATCCTCGCATCCGCCCTGATTTCCGGCGAAATCGAGGAAATCACCGGCGAAATCGAGGAAATTTCCGGCGAAATCGAAGAATTGCGTGAAGAAATCGAGGAAGATGCTAGTGAAAGCCAACAGGAGAAGGGAAAGGAGACCTGAATGAAACTCGCAAGGACAATCCTGGCCGGCGTCGCGGTCGCCCTCGGCCTCGCCGGTGCGGCGGCGGCCGAGGAAAAGCTGAAGGTCGGCTACATCTATGTCGGTCCGGTCGGTGACTTCGGCTGGACGCACGAGCATGACATCGGCCGCCGCCAGGTCGAGGCCGAGCTTGGCGACAAGGTCGAGACCTCGTACGTCGAAAGCGTGCCCGAAGGGGCGGACGCCGAGCGCGTGCTGACGCAGATGGCCCTGTCGGGGCACAAGCTGATCTTCGCCACCTCGTTCGGCTACATGGACGCGGTCCTGAACGTCGCCAAGAAGTTTCCGAACGTGAAGTTCGAACATGCCACCGGCTTCAAGCGGGCGCCCAACGTCTCGACCTACTCGGCGCGGTTCTATGAAGGGCGCGCGGTGATCGGCCACATCGCCGGCCGCATGACCAAGACCAACAAGATCGGCTACATCGCCTCGTTCCCGATCCCCGAGGTCATCCGCGGCATCAACTCGGCCTACATCCACGCCAAGAAGGCGAACCCGGATGTCGAGTTCAAGATCGTCTGGGTCTACACCTGGTTCGACCCCGCCAAGGAAGCGGACGCCGCCAAGGCGCTGATCGAGCAGGGCGTCGACGTCATCATGCAGCACACCGATTCGACCGCCGCCATGACCGTCGCCGAGAAGGCCGGGATCTATGCCTTCGGCCAGGCGTCGGACATGCGCGAGTTCGGGCCGAACGCCCAGCTGACCGCCATCATCGACAACTGGGGACCCTACTACGTCCGGCGCGCGAAGGCGGTCATGGACGGCACGTGGAAGTCGACCGACACCTGGGAAGGCATCGGCGATGGCATGGTCGTCATCGCCCCCTACTCGGACAAGGTCCCGGCCGAGGTGCAGGCCGAGGCGGACGCGCTCAAGAACGCCATTGCCGACGGCAGCTATCACCCCTTCACCGGGCCGCTCAACAAGCAGGACGGCACGCCCTGGCTGGCCGAAGGAGAGGTCGCCGACGACGGCACGCTGGCGGGCATGAACTTCTATGTCGAGGGGCTCGAGGGCGCGATCCCGCAATAGGAACGCCCCGCGAAACGCGTCGGGGGCGGCCGCGAAGCGCCGCCCCCGATCCGGGTCCGCCGCCGCGCCTCTCCTCTTGCATTCGCCGCCCGGCTTGGCATGGTGCACCCATGACCGAAAAGCGCCCGCTTCATGCCCCCGACGGCACGCCCGCCTCTCGCTTCGCCTTTGGAACGATGCAGTTCGGCGGCCGCGCCGACGATCACGAATCGGAGGCGATGTTCAAGGCCGCACGCGCCGCAGGCATCAACTTCTTCGACACCGCCCACGCCTATAACGAAGGCCGCTCCGAGCGCCTTCTCGGCCGCTTCGCCGCGCCCGAGCGCGACCGGCTCGTCATCGCCACGAAGGCCGCCTATGTCGGCGGCTCGGGCCGCGAGAACATCCTTTCGAGCTTCGAGGAAAGCCGGCAGCGGCTCGACATGGATGCCGTCGACATCCTCTATCTGCACCGCTGGGACGAACACACGCCGCTCGAGGAAACCTTCGGCGCGCTGGCCGATATCGTGGCGCGCGGCCAGGCTCGCTACATCGGCGTCTCGAACTTTGCCGCCTGGCAGACGATGAAGGCCGAGCGGGTGGCCAATGCGCTCGGGATCTCGATCACGATCCTGCAGCCGATGTACAACCTCGTGAAGCGCCAGGTCGAGGTCGAGATCCTGCCCATGGCGCGGTCCGAGGGCTTCCGCGTGACCCCGTATTCGCCGCTTGGCGGCGGCCTCCTGACGGGCAAGTACGCCGCCGGTGCCGCGTCGGGCCGCCTGACCGAAGACGACGCCTACGCCACCCGGTACGGCCTTCAATGGATGCACGACGCCGCCCGTGGCCTTGCCGGGATCGCGGCCGAGCTGGGCGTGCACCCGGCGACCTTGGCGGTGGCCTGGGTCGCGGCCAACCCGGATGTCGATCATCCCATCATCAGCGCGCGGAACGTGTCCCAGCTCGCCCCCTCGCTGGCGGCGACCGAGTTCGAGATGGACCCGGCGCTTCGTGCCCGGCTGAGCGGCCTTGTACCGGCGCCGCCGCCCGCGACCGACCGGCTCGAAGAGGCATGACCCGCATCCTGATCGTCGGCGGCGGCATTGCAGGTGCCAGCCTTTCCGCCGAGATCGCGCCCCATGCCGACGTCATCCTTGCCGAGGCCGAGCCGGCCTTCGGCGTCCACGCGAGCGGACGGTCGGCGGCGATGTTCGCACCCGGCTATGGCAACGCCGTCATTCGCGAACTGAACGCCGCCAGCGCCGAGGCGCTCGGCAAGGCCGGCGTCCTGTCGCCGCGGCCGATCCTCTGGCTTGGGCGGTCGGACCAGCGAGAGCTGTTCGAGGCGGAGGTGGCCGAATCGGGAATGACGCCCATCCCGGTGGCCGAGGCCCTTGGCTTGGTGCCCATCCTGAATGCGGCAAGGGTCGCCTTTGCGGCCATCGACACCGGTTCGGCCGACATCGATACCGATCGCCTTCTGCAATCCTGCCTGAGCCGCGCCCGACGCGCCGGTGCGAAAACCCTGACCGGTGCCCGGGTCACGGGCCTGACCCGAACCGCCGGCGGCTGGCGTGCCGAGACGACCCGGGGCACGTTCCCCGCCGATGTCGTCGTCAACGCAGCCGGCGCATGGGCCGACGACGTGGCGAGGATGGCGGGGCTCGCCCCCCTGGGCCTTCAGCCGCTCCGCCGTTCGATGGCGCGCCTGCCCGCGCCGGCGGGGCACGACGTCCGAGCCTGGCCGATGATCCATCCCGCCGGTGGCGGCTGGTACGCAAAACCCGACGCGGGGAAGTGGCTGGTCTCGCCGGCCGAGGAGGATCCCATGCCGCCGATGGACGCCTGGCCCGACGACATGACGCTAGCCCACGGCCTTGCGCGCTACGAAGAGATGGTCACCGTCCCCGTGACACGCGTCGAGGCCAGCTGGGCGGGCCTGCGCACATTCGCGCCCGACCGGACGCCCGTCGTCGGCCCCGATCCTGCCGACAGCGCCTTCTTCTGGCTTGCCGGACAGGGCGGCTACGGGTTTCAGACCGCCCCCGCGCTGGCCCGCGTCGCGGCCGCACGCATCGCCGGCGTGGCGTGCGACCTGCCGGCCCGGGTCCTGCGCGCCATGGATCCCGCAAGGTTCCGCCAGGCGGCCGCGCCCTGCGCATTCCCTTGACGCACGTCAAGGCGGAGCACGCCGGGCCGTGAAAATCCGGTCGGGGTGAAACGCCTGATGGAGACGCACGATGGACTGGCAAGCCTACATGGCCGATTTCAAGAACGACATTCGCAAGCTCAACAAGGCCGCGCCCGAGGCCACCCGGGCCTTCGGCGCGCTTTCGAAGGCAGTGAAGGAAAGCGGCCCCCTCGACGCGCGGACGAAGGAGTTCATCGCCCTCGGGATCGCGGTGGCGACGGGCTGCACCCCATGCATCGGCTTCCACGCCGAGGTTCTGGCCCGCGAGGGTGCAACCCGCGAGGAAGTGGCCGACGCGCTGTCGATGGCGATCCAGATGGGCGGGGGGCCTGCGCTCATGAAGGCGGCCGAAGCGCTCGCCGCCTTCGACGCCTTTGCCGGAGAGCGATGACCCGGCGCGGGTCCTGAAAGGCGGCGGCCGGCCCCCGTCCCGGGGCCGGCCGCCTGATGAATGCCCTTCGCCTCAGCCGTCGACGCGAATGCGCTCGTTCTTCGGGTCGTAGGGGCTGTCGGGCTGCACCTCGGCGTCCCAGAGCCGGTCGAACATCTTGACCTTGAGCCTCGTGCCGGGCTCGGCCAGGTCGGGCTTCACGTAGCCCATGCCGATCGACTTGCCGAAGGCGACCGAATACCCGCCCGACGTCAGACGGCCGACAAGCGTGCGCCCGTCGGCGTCGTAGAGCGCCTCGCGTCCCCAGGGGTCGGCGTCTTCCGGCCCGTCCACCAGAACGGTGACGCATTTCGCCCGGATCGGCGTGGCCAGCATCGCCTCCTTTCCGAAGAAGTCCTTCGAGGTATCCACGAAGCGGTCGAGGCCGGCCTCGAGCGGCGTGGCATCGCGGCCAAGCTCCGTGCCGAAGGCGCGATAGCTCTTCTCCTGCCGAAGCCAGTTCTGCGCCCGCGCGCCGACAGGCTTCATCCCATGCTTCTCGCCCACTTCCCAAAGGCGGTCCCACAGGTAGTTCTGCATCTCCATCGGGTGATGCAGCTCCCAGCCAAGCTCGCCCGTATAGGCGACGCGCGCCGCCCGGACGGGGCACATGAGAAGCTCGATGTCGCGCACCGAAAGCCACGGCGAGCGCTTGTTGGAAAGGACCGTCTCGGGCTCGGCATCGCGCACGAGCTCGCGCAGCACGTCACGGCTCTTCGGGCCGGCAATGGCGAAAACGCCCCATTTCGTCGTGACATTCTCGATCCCGAGCCAGTTCTCGGGGCCGGCGTGACTGGCCCACCAGTCCTCTTCGGCCTTGCGCAGCCAGTCGGCGTCGTAGTCCTCCCACGCGCCGGCCGAGACGAGGTAGAAGTCGTTCTCGCCGGTGCGCATGATGGTGTATTCCGAGCGCACCGTCCCGGCCGAGGTCAGCGCATAGGTAAGGTTGATGCGCCCCACCTTCGGCAGGCGGTTCGTCGTGAACCAGTCAAGGAAGGCGGCGGCGCCCGGACCGAACACCCGGTGCTTGGCGAAGGCCGAAGCGTCGATCAGGCCGACACCGCCCCGGATGGCCTCGGCCTCGGCCTTGGCGTGGGGCCACCAGGCGCCGCGCCTGAAGGAACGCGCCTTCACGTCGAAATCCGGAGCGGCGTCCCTGGGGCCGTAGTAGTTCGGCCGCTCCCAGCCGTTCACGACGCCGAACTGCGCGCCCATCGCCTTCTCTCGGTCGTAGGCGGGGTTGGTGCGCAACGGCCGGCAGGCCGGGCGCTCCTCGTCCGGGTGGTGCAGGATGTAGACGTGCTCGTAGGCCTCCTCGTTCTTGCGGGCGGCATATTCCGTCGTCATCCAGTCCTGGCCATAGCGCTTGGGGTCGAGGCTCGCCATGTCGATCTCGGCCTCGCCATCGACCATCATCTGCGCAAGGTAGTAGCCCGTGCCGCCCGCGGCCGTGATGCCGAAGGAAAAG